>CACYEJ010000517.1 GCA_902773395.1 uncultured Ruminococcus sp. | reverse complement strand
TCAGTCCTTTATGTTTTATTATTATTACTCTAAAGGTTTTTATTATACGCTTCAACGATTTTTATGTATTAAAAAAAATAGTCTAAAGGTATTGACAAAAAGTAGTTAATTGTGCTAAAATTTACATGGAACGCGAATAATTTATATCATTGATTCGCATGTTATGCGTGATATTATGGACGACAGTCAACAACAGTAATTTAAAAACGCTGCAGCGGCTGCAAATGATATTATAAGAATGAGTAACAGTAGACAGCTGATTTACTTATGATGATAAATATTATTAAAGGGGGGGATAACGGTGTCTGACTATTCATGTTACGAATGCCTTTACCACGGAACAAGTTTTAAGTGGCAGGACAACGACTACTGCAACAAGCATAAATGCAAAGTAGACGGAGCTCAGTCTGCCTGCAGTAATTTTCTTAGCGACTCTCACAACTGCTGTTACGATTGTGACGAGGGTAAGGATATGGGATTTGAGTTTTTTTGTAAAGCCAACAGGACAACAATTGATAATCCGGCGTCTTACTATTGCTACAGATTTAAGTATTAATTTTTAGGAGGATAAGAATATGGCTAAATGTGGAGATTGCCTGTATTATGTTCCCGGTTACGGTCAGGAGCATTGTAACAAATCGGGCAGAAGTGTTGACAGTGATGATTACGCTTGTTCTGATTTTCTCAATGAGTCGCATAATTCGTGTTATGACTGCGAGAAATTCAGAATAAACAGCGACTTTTGTACGGCACGATTCAGAAAGATCGATAAGCCGGGTTCGTATTACTGCGACAGATTTAAGTATGAGTATTAAAAACCGTAACCTTTTTGTTTGGTACTCTTTGTTTCTCAATAAAGAGTATCAAACATTATATTAAAATGAGGTGCTGATAATGGGATTTTTTGATAATGCCAGGGACAATTATGAACGCAGACAGAAAATTGCCGAGTACAATTATAAGGCTCGTGAATACATAAGCGACGGTCAGAGAATATATGAGGACGCTTATAATTCTCTTTGCGATGCCGTATATAAAGTGGATAAAAAGGTTTATAAGTATCAGCAGTACAAGCAGGACACTTTAAACGAAATCAACCGCTCTTTAAGAAATTTGGACTCCAATCATAAGGAGTTTAAAATTTCGACAAGCGTAAACTTTATGGAACTGGACAGCTGTGCTGTTCATCAGATGGAAAAACTTGATGTTGTAGATAAGATCTTGGCAACGTGGGTACAGCCGTCTGTCAGCGATTTTTTCAGAGATAACACAATGGATTATTACGAGGCAAGGTCGAATATGAATTCGGCTCGTTCGTATAAGGACAGAATGAAAATAAAGAGGGAAGAGCTGCGAAACGCAAAGTATGCTGTTCAGCGTATTCCCGATTTTATATATGAAGAACAGAAGCAAATAGACGAATTAATGCAGAAATTCCGCAAAACAGTCGATAGTATTTCCAAGGAGTACAGCAGCGAAAAAGCGGATGCCTTGACTACAATTGCCAATAAAATAGCTCAGTTTACGACTACAAATTTTATCGATAATAATTACGAAATTACAGATAATTACAAGGATGTAAGCAATCAGTTAAAACGAATTAATAATTCACTTTCAAGCGCAGCTTGGCTTATAGGAGGATAATATGAAATTTGACTCTATCGTTTCGGATTTATGCGAAAGCGGTGACCATCTTATTTCAAATTATAATAATGTTATTGAAGCTAAGAAATACTGTGCCGCAGGTCGGGCATACTGTCATTATCTGAACAATAACCGTGTCGAAGCCGAATATATGTATAATGCTTTCAAAGAAAAAAATGACAAAATATTTAAAACTGCTATGCAATTGCTTGATTTATCAATCGATGCTGCAAATTTGGAATTAACGGATACATCATTAAAAATAGTTGAATCTATGAAGAAAGCATATCCGGATTTTTACAGTGCGTATTTTAGAAAATTATTTGGAAAATAACGGAGGTGAGTATGATGAGTGAAGTGTATGATGTTGATTTTAAGGATATTATTGAGCCGGACAATAACACCATTCCCATC
>CACYEJ010000516.1 GCA_902773395.1 uncultured Ruminococcus sp. | reverse complement strand
AGTTTACGTCGAATGACATACGCACCCTGTGTAGTGACAGGTATATGCGATTTACATATGCTGGCGGAAAAAAAACAGCAAGGATTTCCGTTCCTTACTACTTCTTTTCCGGAAGCAAAACAGGCCATTACGAAAACGCTACGGCGTTTGACATCCTTTATAGCAACAATACTCTGTCTACAGACCGCATTATAGATCCACGTATCAAAATTAAAGAGATAACTCAACCCGATTCCGGAAGCTTATCTGGATCTCGCATGCGCGTTTGTTATGACAACAAGAACGACTATGAGTTTTCTATTACGAGGGAGAAAAAATGAAATCAACAGATTTAATTCTCGCAATGAGGAAACTGCTCCATTGTGTTGATATGGAGATTATCACGGATAAAGTACCAACTGTAAAAGCCGGCGATATCATCAGGCTTCGTAAGTATGACGGTTCGATATCTGGTGCTTTTGTTAAGTGGATAGACGATCCGGATATTTCTATGTTCGAAGCGGCCGAGTCAATCGATGGCGAAAACGATATAGATGTTTCGGACGATGGAGAAGATGAAGAATTCGATACTTTAGATGACACTGATGATAATATCGAAAAAACAGAAGATGGGGATCAAACAACAAGCTACTCTATAAGCGAAAGCTATATGGGTTTCAGGTTCTCAACAAACTCATATGCTATGCGTTGGGCCAGAATACAAAACAAACCTTATTTGGCAGTAGTCACTGATGTATACAAAAACAATAATCGCGTGGTAATTGTTACGGCACGTTTGAATGCTTTAAGAAAAGCAGAGCCTTTAAAGATTGCGCTCACAGATAATGCTGTACAGCGGGATACTGTTTCTAAAGTGGCGACTGACTATCAAGACCGGTTTTTACTTCCACTAGGAGACAATTCACTCTACATCGTCAATCGCCATATTTTTAGCAACAGTGATAGCTTCCAAATCACAGATGGTTCATATGTTATATCAGTCATACAAGACTATCGCAGTGAATGTGGTGGAGCAGTTGACCAGCATGGAACGGATAAAATATGGGCAATTAAGAGCGGTTACCGTCCATTTCATAGAAGCGATGACTATAGAATTGAGCTATGGCTTGGTGAAGTATCCTTTACAGATGCTACTTCGGCAACTGCGTTACGGGATTCGGACATGGCTTTACTGGCTAGTGGAAACGAAAAATATATCGGTTTGTGGAAACGCTATGCTGAATTAGAACTCAGCACTATTTCAGAAAAGCAGAAAAAAGCTGGGACACTTATATTCCGACAGCTAATCGAAAACACTGCAGAGCGAGCTGTTCTTCTCATTGAGGACCAGATACAGCTCAAAACATTTTTAGCCGTATTAGAAGAGATTGATAAAGAAAACATGGCTGTTGAAGTGTATCAAGATGAAAACAGGAGAAGAAAACATGCTTCTGTTCGTAAGGCTAGCGGAAAAGAACTAACAATTGAGTATGACGACGGCAGAGCTTTAAACTTCAGTGCAGGCTATGTTTCAATCAGCATACAATCTGCAGCTGTCCAATATCAAAGAAGAAAGGAAGCATATGATACAGTACTTGGCCAGCTGTCAGCCAAGCCTGGATTACTAAGCCTGCTCAATGGAAAAATAGAGCATCTGGCTGATGAAAAAAGACGGTTAACGCCTTTAAGCAATACAGTGTTAAAAAAGATTTTTCCAGATCATCCGCCAACACCTAACCAGATCGAAGCAATAAAGATCGCGCTTAATACCCCTGATTTAGCGATTATTCAAGGCCCGCCAGGAACAGGAAAAACAACGGTTATTCGTGCCATATATGAAGCACTGAGCGAGAAAGAAAAAGAACCACGGTTGTTCTTTGGCCGTAATCTGGCAACAGCCTATCAGCGCGATGCAACTGTTCATCTTGCATCGGAAATGGATGTATATGGCTTACCAGCGCAAACATTTCTGGGACGCCGAAACGGGGGTTGGGAGGAAGGCAGTCGCGCCGTCAGCCAATGGTTAGAAAAAACGAAACAAAAGGTGTTTGAAGCAAATCCGCTCCTTGAAGGATACGCGGCAATTGACAGACTTTCAAATGATCTAAATCTACTTCAGTTAGGGTTTAATGTATCATGTGCGACAGCTGAAAATAGACGCGCTACGCTTAGAAGCTTCCTATTTGAGTTAGAGCAATTTGAAACAGACAGGGCTTCTCAAAAGCAGCCGGAAGATCTGGATGAATTACACATCCAGGAAACGTATGACGCTGTCAGCCTTACGCCATATAAAGAACGAGCGCGGAAGATGCTGGATCATTTAGACAAGATCTATTCTCACGAGCATGCGATAGATATTTGCTACGCAGTTATGCTTCCGACAACACCTGAAGCTATGAATGACAATGGTGCGCAAGTCATAAAGGACACGATGGATCGACTTTTAAATGATCGACAGACTGACTCTATTCGTAGTATTGCAACGGGGCTGTCAAAGCTTTATGCTCAAGAACCAATTCGCTATGAGCGCGTAAAAGATGGAGTCAACGCGCTGATTTCTGAGCTTCGTCAAAACAATCGAATGATTGTGAACCGGAGTGCAAATGAAGAATTAATGAATTTAATACAAGAAACCATCGAGATGTTGCACTCTACCATTGGCGACGATGAGATGTATCTTCTATCTTACTATGTCAATGCTTTTGAAGATACGGAAACTATGCGGGAAAGCCTGTCCAGGTTCTTAACGGTCATTGCGGCAACAAATCAGATGGTTGGGTCAAAGGATGTAATCGGCAGAAAAAAACCGAATAGCAAAGAGACTGAAACGCCTAAGGAAAAGGAGAACTTTAAAAAAGAGGATAACCAGAAAGAGCAATTAAACGACTTTGACACATATGAGAACATAGTCATAGATGAAGCTGCCAGAAGCTGTCCTCCGGATTTGCTAATTCCCATGTGCCGTGCCAAGGAACGTATTATCCTGGTTGGGGATCACAAGCAACTCCCTCAGTTTATTAGTGACGATGTCTATAAAAGCATGAAGGCAGAAGGAGAAGACTCTGCATTATTAAAAAAATCAATGTTTGAATATCTTATAGAACAGACCGAAAAGCTGGAACAGACCGGGGACGGTGCAAAACGCTATATAATGCTGGATCAGCAATTTAGAATGCCGGCCATTGTAGGCGATTTAGTATCCAGACACTTCTATAAGGATCACCCTATTCAATCACCACTAGGCAACGGCGGAGCCAAAGCTCCTATTGGTTTATCCTTCGGAATAAGTGAGGAACGGATTCAGCATAGCCATATGATCTGGCTAGATGTTCCGGGTACTGCGGGAACAAGAGAGTCGAAGGATAACACCAGTAGATACCGCATGGAAGAAGTTGTCAGGATTACTAATATGCTGAAGACTCTTATAGTGCGTGCCGAAGGCCAAGCTAAAGACTATAAATACGGCATCATTACATTCTACAAAGCTCAGGAAAGAAGATTAAAGGAACATATTCGTTCAGTACTTCTTTCAGATGAACGCGCAGTGTGTAGTGAGGAATGGTTTAATAATCATGTTGAGATTGGTACTGTAGACGCGTTTCAAGGTAAAGAGTTTGATATCGTCTTCCTGTCTATGGTCAGGTGTCATACAGATTATGGATCATTCCATTATGGAGATAATTCTAATGGCAAAGCAAAGTATGGATTTACAATGGATGAAAACCGTCTGTGCGTCGCTTTAAGCCGTGTAAAAAGATGCCTGATCATTGCTGGCGATGAGAACATGTTCAATGATGACACCGCTTTGCGAGAGATGCCTGCAATATATGATTTCTTGAGCATTTGCAAAAATGAAGACGGAGGGAGTGAATCGTATGCTTGGTTCATCAAGGACAATTCCAATTCTAGCAAGAAGAAATGAAAAAGCTCTTGATGAGCTTTGGCTTCCTCGATTTGATGGAGAAACAATCAAGCAAGAAGATTGTATTTGGCTATCTGTTCCGGCACTT
>CACYEJ010000515.1 GCA_902773395.1 uncultured Ruminococcus sp. | reverse complement strand
TAATGCTTGGCAAGATAGAAAAGAATAACTCGATCTATAAGAATAAAAGTCTTTGCAAAGGTTTTTTCCTCTTTTATTTTTCTAGCAAGTCTTCTGCGTTCCTCAACATTGAGAGCAAAATCGAGAAGTACAATTGTATTCTTTGCAGTAGTGTTGACTTCACGGAATTTGTCCATTAGACTGTCACAATCGTACTTTCCATACAGACACAGTACTCTGAAACCCTCCTGTTCGCTCTTTGACCCAAAGGCTGGAATCAAATGTACATAGTTGACCTTACCGATCTGTTTTCTGCAAGTCACATGATATGCTTCCGTATCAATGCTTGTATCCGCCCTCACCGACACGGGTTTAAATCCAAGTCTTGAGATAAGCTTTTCTATAAGCTCAACATTTGCAGAACCTCCTCTAGGTATCCAACTCTTGATAAGGTTGGCTCCGCCTCTCGTCTCTTTACGCGCGTTGTTGGTCAGATAGATCAACGCTCTTTCCAGATCCCTCTTTCCGGAATACTCAAAAATAGTGTCCTCTATGTTTTGTCCCGCACCTCGAACAGCACGATAATTCGTTGCATGCTCGTTTATAAACTCACCGAAGTAACCAAAAGGTTCTGCCGAATAATCGGTAATAGCATTAACATCTCCTATTGGTATACGGCTCATAATATACTCGGCCGATGTATAGTTCTGATCATTAATCAGGTTCTCTATCATCTCCTTGCTGAATATACCGAAATCATATTCAGGCTTGTTCGCAAGCTCGTTAAGTTGACGTAGCAGGCTTTCACCTTTATTTGCCGCATTCAGTGAGATAGTCTTTCTGATAGACTCAAGCAAACGCACATAGAAACCGTAGTCGCCCGTAACACTAGTAATGCGATACCATGCGAACGCTACTGTCATTATATCATCTTTTTCGCCGTTAAAGTTAGAAAGCGTACCATAACTCTCGTAAAGCTCTAACTCATCGGAAAAATCCTGGTACATTGTTTCAAATCGCTGCTTGGCCTGCTTGAGACAATCACTATATTGAGCGATATCCTTATGCTCCGTAATCTCACGAATACCCATTTCTTCGCCATAAGCTTTAATGAGTCTTGCTGATCGGAAATTGTGCTTTGATTCAACATTACTAAGTATCTCTGTTAATCGGTCCGGAAGCTCCAAATGGGTTTGGGAAGCGTGGCGTTCAATGCGGAAAAGAATATTGAACTCAGGCATATCACAGAAGGATGATTGAATTTCAGGGAAATAATTGTCATCCAGCAACACATCTTCACCCTTGAGGAAGTCTATAAAGAAGTACCGCTTATTCTTAATGCTAAATGTACCGTTCATCTTTGCAAGCAATTCGGTTGCAGCTCTGCGAATACTCTCCGTTCCCCAATCAAAACCATTCACAGCGACAGTGTCTGTGCATACCTTAACAATTTCCGTCAATTCTCCGATAACCTTCTGGGAGATTTCATCATACTGCGACTGAGCAAAGGCATTTTCTGTACCGCTTATGTGCTCCGCAACAGTTAACCAATCAAAAATACAGATAATAGCACGCATTATATAACTAAAGAGTTGTTCTGCACGACTGCTGATAAGTTTCTTGTATTCCTTTGCAGGGTGATACTTGTCAGCCTTCACCAACATTGCGCACGCTTCCGTATACATTTGATCACTATACTTACGTACTTTTTGCTTATCGATATTTTCTGCAGAGATGGTGTGCCCACTACGTATAAACAGATCTTGTATGATTCTTTTCGCTGTAAGATATTGGTATGTCTGATTGTCGGCTGCAATATCTAGACTTTTGCGTATAGGACTCTCGGGATCAAGGAACATAAGTTCTTTTGTTTTACGAAGCTGCACAAGTTTCTCCGGAACATTGCAATAGTCGGCGATTGCTTGACGACATTCTGTCGCAGCAGTAATTGCATTCTGCAAAACGGTACTTCCTGTTCTATAAGTGGCAAAAGAATCTAAACCAAATCCCGTAGTTTCTCTAAAAGTCACCAGATCATTGATCAGTGGCAGCAGAGTTTTGTAACACGCAAGCAAATTACTCTCCAAACCATACATTTCAACAACAACAGGAAAATCACTGATACTGTAATCCGGTGCGGACGGAGTGTTGAATAAGGCATACATAGCCGCTGCAGTTATAAAATGAGAAGCTGTTTCGGGTATATACTTTTTGGACTCATCAAATACAGCCATGATCACTGTACTAAGATAATCCGAATCTAAGAACGGACTGTTGAATGCATAAGCATAAGCATTGTTGATTGCTTTTAAAGCGTTTCCAATGCTGATAATCTCACCGCTGTCAGACAATCTTATCTGCGGAGAATCAGCAGAAAGTGCAGCTGCTGTATTTAGATATGTGAGCATACAATACAGCTGATCGGGCTTGAAACTATTTACTGTATTCAGCACCGAAACATCGTCAATACCCAAAGATGCGAAGCCTGAATGATCTTTATATGCATCATATGCATTCTGGAGCGATTCATATGTTTCCGATACTGTTGAATCTATATCCTCATCCAGTTCATCATACCCATCTGTCTCATCCACCGAATAATCCGCGGAATCTCCTTCCGCTTTCTTAGCCGAAAGCTTTTTCAACAAGGAGGTTTTGCGCTCAACAGCTTCAGAGAGATTGACATATTTTTCTGCATTCTCATAATCTCCGAGTTCAAAGTATAATTCCGCAAGCTCGATATAAATAAGAGTATCACGTTGTTGAGTGCGTTCTGTCATTTTGTTTCTCTTTACGATTTCCAGCCAATCAAGCAATTCACTGATTGCGGAAGGATAATCATGTAAAGCTTTGTAGCAACGTTCTTTGGATGTCAAGTAGTGAAGAATACGTCCGTGATCATATTTGTCACATTGCTCGATTATATCATTGATTACCGCAATGGCTTTTGAGTAATCCCCTACTTTCATGTAGTACTGATGAAGTGCTTCTAATGTTTTCATACGCTTGGTCGTTTTATCAACATACCTCTCAACAAAGGCTTTCAATTCTTCCAAATAACCAAGCTCATCGTTTTCGTTACATAGAGAAAGATAGCATAGTATGATTTTGGAAAAGGCGTTTTCCCAATCATCATCCTCAATATGCTTTTTGTAAATTTTCAAAGCCTCAGCGTATTCCTTCTGTGAATAAAGTGCATTTGCAGCACTAATAGACTCTTTACTGCTTTTTTGAGGTGTTGCAACTTCTGATTGGAACTTAGCCGGGTCAACTCCACGTTTAACAGATGTAGCTACATATTTACCCGATCTCCTTGTTATCAAAAATCTCACGAAAATTGGATTGAATGATCTCGATGTTATTTTCTTAACTTGTCCCTTCAATGAGACATCAGTTATATCTTTTACATCAAACGGATAGCATTCTCCATTTTCACACTCTATTTTACCGCTTTCTTCAAAATAATTGTATTTTACTATTTTACCGCTGTATTCTTTAGTAACATCAGGTTCGTTACTAACTTCAATTTCCGGTTTTGGATCTTCGACAGGCTTAATATCGGGTGCTATGGGTTTTAGACTAATATACTTCCTCGCTAATTCACCAACTTCATTTCCTGTTAATTGCAACCGAATATCTTTTATAAGTGTGTCAAGACTCGCATCTTCGGTGTTGTCCTTAACATATCTCCTTGCAATATCACGAAGAATATTGATAATCAAATCTCGCTTGGAATCAAAGCTTAAATCTGTTAAGACATATTCAACACCGGAGATATCATTTGACAAAACAGAAGCTGATTTAAGGACTTCCAAGGGTTCTTCAGACTCTTCTTTCGTGCAATCGGATAAATGAACTATAGCAAATGCCGCTGCAAGACGATACAACTCTTTATCGTCATTGTCACAGGCAGTCTTATAAGCCGCACGATATGCAGACATAACATCGCTGCCAAAAAGGAAGGACTCTGCTGCTTTTGAAACCTCTCCATTTGCCATATAAAGCAACGCTAAAAAGCAATTGATTGTTTTTTTGTTCTCCCATGCGTTTGCTTTA
>CACYEJ010000514.1 GCA_902773395.1 uncultured Ruminococcus sp. | reverse complement strand
TTATGTATATCATAGCTTTCCTTTGTTCCCCATCGGTATTACCAGTACCGGTGGGGAATTTTTTTGTTGTCAAATTTTCCCCAATGACCGTGCTTTTATTGTTCTGATAATTCTATAGATTGTCTGTATTGTTCTGCAAGAGCTGTTAATTTGAACTCCGCAGCAGGATCTATTTTATGTATTAAGGTTTCTATTTCATTTATATCAATCGAGAAGAATTCTTTTCTCTTGTTTATTTTGTTTACACGCTTCTCATCAAGTATTTTATGAATGTTATTTTCAAGCTCAACAGCTTTTTCGGAAAAAATAAAACTGTGTACATCAAAAGGAAATGGAACACTTGCATTTCCAAGTTCGTCTACTCGTTCTTGCGGATCCAGTCTTCTTGTCATTCCGATTTTAAAAATATTTTCTCCGAAAGAACCAATATTACTTATAATATAAACGTATCCAGCCTGACCGTTTTGAAGACTGATGATCTGCTCTTTTTCTTCTTCGACCTTACTTAGTTTTTTGGTCAGCTCTGCAATCTTAGCTTGGAGCTTTTCAAGCTCTGATTCATCTGCTGACAGCATATAGGTTCTTACATTATCAATTTCATTTTTGTACTTAAGTTCTTCCTTTTCAATTTGCTTTTGCTGCTGTTCAAGTTGACGACGTTCTTCTGCTTCTTGTTTCATTTGTTCTTTTATTGCTTTTTGTTCTTCTTTAATACGTTCTCTTTGAGCATAATATTCATATTCTATTTCTACTTCTTCAAGATAAAGTACCTCTATTTCATTTATGAATTTTTTGATTGTTGGTGCTATACTCTGATTTCCGTTTACGGCAATATTATAATATTCCTTGCAAAGATCACTTATTTTATTCTTTGATTTATCAAGTGAGCCAAATCTAAGGTTCAAAAGCACATTCTGAATTTCTGCCTCAAGAGCAAGTACCATAAGCTGATATATAGTTTGATTAGCCTTTGTGGTATATCTCGATTCATATTTCTGAACAACTTTTTTTACATTTGATTTGTTTGCTGTAATAAGCTTACGTAAATTTGGAACATCAAGACAATTAATATTCAAAGTGCCAACATCGACAACCATATCAGCGGCTTTTCGGGCAAACTCCGGTACATCAGGATTGCCTTTTGTGTCCTCTCTTATAACTTTCTGAATTGCCTTAAGAGCATTATTTGCAGCAGTGATCTTGATTTGTATAGCGTGAAGCGCTTCTTTGTTTTCCTGTTTTTCCTTTTTCGCATATTCTTTTATTTGATTTATTTCTTCATTAAGAGAATTACGGATTTTTGTTAAATCGCATATTTCCTCTTCAAGCTGTGCTTTTTTTGTACCATCAATCTTTTCAGACAACTCATTATAATTTTTCTGCGCAACGGATAATTCTTTTTGACATATATTTAACTGTTGATCAAGGTTAACGATTTCATTTTGAAACAATGTAATCTGTTGCTTTAGTTTTTCATTTTCGGTTTTAATTTTACTTGCTTTAAATATATCAAAAAATCCCACTCTTTACACTCCTTTTTATTCATCACCTTAAAAACAAATATATTTCACTTTTTAAATCAATAATAAACTCCGGGTATACCATACATCTCCGCTAATGAAATACCAGTATAATAACTATAAACATTGTCATTATAATAGTTATAATTATCTCTGGAAATATAATGATAATCACTGTTTCTATGTTTCATAGCATAATAAGCCATAGGTTCACTGATATTGAAAGCATCAATATATTCGTTTTCGGTTTGCAGACTCATTTCTATGATTGCCGGTATAGGACATAAAAGATTTCTTGCAAAACAATTTGCTTCTTTGTTTTCGGCATAGCCATCACGAGTGTGACCAAGAATAACATGACCAAGTTCATGAGCGAGAGTAAAACGAATTGTAGTTGTATCCTTTTGTTCATTATAGTAGATTATGTAATCATTCTTATGTTTTGCAGTAAAACCGTGTTCAGAGGATACAAAAAAATTAATGAATAGTATTCGTGAAAAGCCTC
>CACYEJ010000513.1 GCA_902773395.1 uncultured Ruminococcus sp. | reverse complement strand
TTTTAACCTTATCTACACGGCTGGTGAGGGCGAAGGAAAAGACAGAGTTGTTATCGAATACGAAAGCGACGATGTTGATTATCGTTCTCTTATAGGCTTGAACAGGCGTGAGTATTGGCTTGATGAGAGGAAGTTCATCAAACAGCGACCATCCGCAAAGCGACACTTATTACTTTGCTGCTCTGCAAAGTATAGGTAAAGAAAAATGTTAGGTGCTTTTATCTTCTCGTTGTTTAAGCAAAAATGACTTTTGTAACAGATCATTTTCAAGAAAGCAAATAGGGTTTATAATTGTATAAAAACGGAGATGATCATAAAATGTCACGAGTTTTATATGGTTATGCACGAGTATCGACTCGAGAGCAGAATGAAGAAAGACAGCTTATCTCATTTGAAGAATATGGTATCAATATTTGCAATATTTTTACGGATAAACAGAGTGGAAAAGACTTTGACCGAAATAATTATAAAAGACTTATCAAAAAACTGAAAAAAGGCGATATTCTTGTTGTGAAGAGTATTGACCGAGTGGGTAGGAACTATACCGAGATTATCGAACAATGGCGTTATATAACGCAGACGCTTGGAGTTGATATTGTAGTTCTTGATATGCCGCTGCTCGATACGACAAAAAGCAAAGACTTACTTGGCACGCTGATAAGTGATATCGTTTTGCAGCTTTTGAGTTATGTTGCTGAGAATGAACGCAACACTATTCGTCAGCGTCAGGCAGAGGGGATAGCTGCTGCAAAGAAAAGAGGTGTTAAGTTCGGCAGACCAAAGATAAACGCTGCAGATTATTTTGGGATACTGGCAGAATATGACAATAAAACGTTAACTCGAGAGCAGGCAAAGAATATGATAGGCTGCGGAGAAACAACATTTTTCAGATTGATAAAGGAATACAGGGAAAGCATATCTCAATAAAAAATTGTCGAAAAAGCCGAAAAAGTATACTTTATTGAATATATGATGTGTATATATTTTATAGTATTTATTCTACAGCATTTTTGTGTAAAAGTCAATACAATTCAACTGAATAACAGCTACAAAAATTCACTTCAAAAAAGTATAGGTTTTTGAAGTGATTCGTAATACTTTAATTAGCAAGCAGGTGATCACGATGTCGAGAGTTGCAGCACGTAATGCTTTAACAGATGATTCAAAAAGAGAGTTGAGATGTTCTGTTAGGAGTAAATACGAAACCATTCTTGAACATAGCTCTGATCTAAAAAAAGCAGAGGTTGATTACATAAAGATCAGATATAATTTGTGTCGGGATTTGTTGACGGTATTAGCCGACAAGTATGATGAATTCTATAATTCGGAATCAGAGTTAAATATGAGGAAAATTCCGGCTATTCTCGATTTTGCCGGATATGATTATTCAAAAGAAGTCTTAAACTGTATTTTCGGGAGTGAAAACAAAAAAGGAGTGCGTAGTATTCGATATATGATTGAAAAATCCGATAATTCGTCTTTAAATGAGATTCATAAAAGATTTGAAAGGCTTAATGGGTATTTGGATACATTTTTAAGTATGATATATAATTCTGATAGATAACATATAACCAGTATTTCGATATGACTTCGGTTATACACTTTTTTAATTTAGAGGTTTTTTATATGAGGAAAAGATGTTTGGTAGTGGGTTTATTGTCTCTTGTAATGATTTGTTCAGGATGTAATCCTGTGTCTTCTGGTTCAAATGAGAATATCGAAGGTGAAACCATTACTTCTGATGTATCTGAAGCTGTTAGCAGCGAAGGTCCTGATTGGTATTGGCTTGCAACTGATGGCGCAAGAATGGCAGAAAAATATGTAGAGAGCAATAGTTTAGTGAGTGCGCAATTTAATTATCAAACAACACTACAGGTGAAAAAAGATATTGACAGAGTAGGGTTAATAGTTGTTAGCAGCTGTGAATTAAATCGTTCTACTTCAACTGATAGTAAGTTTTATTATAAAGCTTACGGACACTTTTACGGGGAGGACAAATATGGTCATACAGATGGAGTATATAATTTCGAAATATCTGTTTATAGCGATGGCGTTCCGACATCATCGAGTTCATTTGATAAGGATATCTCAAGTATAATTATTACGGAGGATTAAACACTTTTGTAAATTCCATTGATTATGTGATAAACTTCTAATATCCACTTCAAATCACCTCCTGTGATTTTTACTCTGGTTTGCGACACCATTGTAATTTTATCACAGGAGGCTGTTTTGTTACAACACCCAATCGCAGGACGACACGCAGTTCGCTCGTAATCTCTCCGAGTGTGAGAGGCTCGGTATTCCGAAAGGCATCTACCTTTATTCCTACGCTACAACCGAAGTACAGGCAAAGTCCGAGCTTGCCCATGTTCTCCGACTTATCAAGGGGCATAAATTTGAATTACCCATATTTATCGACGTTGAAGAAGGTGGCTCAGAGCATTTTGCTCCGAGAGCCTGTCGTGTCGTTTGCGAAGGGCTGAAAAAGGAAGGCTTTACACCGGGCGTTTACTCTGCTCTTTCGTGGTGGAACAGTTATTTGACCGAGATCAAGGAGTACACACGCTGGGTAGCACATTGGAACGACTTTTGTGCATACGGCGGTGAGTACCTTATCTGGCAGTATGGAACGGATAAAATTGACGGCATTAACGGAGAAGTTGACTCCAATTTTTACTATGACGACTTTGTAAAAAGTGACAATACCACAAGTACTACAACGGCTGTCGAAAATAAAGCTGCATCGAACACAACTAAAACGACCACTCCCGACATCACATACCAAGTTTACACAGACAAGAGCGGTTGGCTGCCTATTGTTCGTAATCTCGAAGACTATGCA
>CACYEJ010000512.1 GCA_902773395.1 uncultured Ruminococcus sp. | reverse complement strand
GAGCTTAAATGCATCCGTATTTTGTAAATATCAGGCTCTTCCATCAAAACGACATTCGTAAGATTATCAACCAGATACAGCACATTATCTTTATTTGCAAGCATGTCCTCTAATGTTGTCATGCTGTGTGATGTAAAAACAATTTGTATTTTATATTTTAAAGAGTATTCTCTCAGCAGCCTAAGTAACTTAATCTGGAATGCTGGATGTAGAGTTGCATCTATCTCATCAATAAGCAATATGCTTTCTACCTGATTCTTCGAATCAATTGATTCGTAGTAATAACGAAGAGACATAAGCGCTGCTAAAAGTATATAAAGATTATCCTCACCCGCTGAAATAGTATTTGAATCAATCCCCACTTTATCACTTAAAAATTCAGCTCTGGTTTTTACATCCCCCATCTGCTGAACTTTAGTATTGGCTATCGTATAACCAGTGAATTTTTTATATAAATCAACTATTCTCTGTTGATACTCTTCCGGAAGTTTCTTGTCTATTCCACTGATTGCCTCATCATTTTTAAACTCTCCAAATGGCACCAATCGCGATAGACCGAGGTAGATGATTGGACAATATGGTAATTTATCACCTGACCCTCTTTGATACCATGGTTTCAACGCATATCGAGTAGTCTGAGAAGAATTGTGTCTTCTGAAATCCAATGGGGTATGTCCATAGTACTCTACTGTAAACAAAGAGCCTATTACACCCTTTGCGGGATCATTGTATTTTTGATCGCCGCGTGTCAAAGACTCTACTTTAGGATTCGTAACGTCATTTATTGCCTTAATGGCCGTAAGACATTTTTTGTTCTGAACCCAATCACAAGATCTAGTAACTGCTTGAAAAGAGTTGCTCACTAAATAAAGCAATGATGTTTTACAAGTACCATTTGTTCCAGAAATTGCATTCAGATTTGGTGAAAAATGGAAATCAATCTCCTTTAGCTTACGATATTGTTTAATATGTATATCTTTTATCATAATATCCTTCCTTACCAGCTTGTGGAAATTCAGCAAAACAGCACATCCGCCTCGGATACGCGGCATACTGTTCCCCTTCAAACGGCATGATGCTGTATTGTTATTGAGTTATAATGATTTACGCATATCGCGACCGTTGCATTCAAGTCAGTATGCTTTGTGGGTCATCCTAATTAAACAGGCTTTGTCATACGTATTATCACCAAAGAATACCCGCCATTTGATGACAGGTAACTGAGAAACAATGACTGTGGATTTGCAGAATTTTCTGATTATGATGATTTCGAAAAGGACAAAACATCTATCAATATTCCGATCCATAAGCCCAAAATCATCAATCACGCGGGAATCATACGCTACCATTTCATTGATGTGGTCATGTGCCCGACCTTTGCCCTTGGCTTTCTCTCTTCCGAAGGAGACGATTTAGTCTTATAATTCTCCCGCCTCCCATGCACTTCTTTGGGCTAGTTTTAACTTCCTTCCTAGATTCTCTAAGTGTTACAGTGCCACAAACACCATCACTGCAAATTAATTACACTTACCCAAGATTACCATTACTAACATCCTCAGAAGACATTTCTTTCTGCTTGTATCAATTCTTGCAAATCCTCTTTGAGTTTGTTTTCAATACCTTTCGAAATCTGTTCACAAACTTCTTTGCCACATCCATTTGGAACTTCTCTGACTCCGTATGCATATACTACATAATCTGGCAAATGGGTACTATCATTTCTAATCTTTTGATATAAATAATTATAAAATAAATCGTTAGCAAAACTGTAGTTATTCGGACAGCTTAATCTTTTTAAACATGCAGTAAATACACCTGCACAATAATCTGCAAGTTGTAATCCTATGCAGTGATGCGAATAATCCACCAGAATGCTTTTCTTAATATTTCTATACTCCTGAAAATCTCCTTCAACAAGCATCGAATGAACAATTTCTTTGATTGGTTTATTGATTCTCTCATTTATATCATCAATTATAACCGTTATATAATCATTCTTGTATGCATCTTTTTGAGCACGCTGCAACGCATTTTGAATATGCATTTTAAGAATACTTTGGTACTCATATTTTTTCTTTATCTTATTATCAAATACACTGAAAAACAGCTTGACACTTTTCAGATTCGCTGATGTTTTTATTATAGACTCTATATATTTGAATATAGCTTCATCTGAAAGTTCTTCTAAGCCTTCCGATTTTCTATTATTAAACCTTTGTCCAGTTTCAGCCCACTTTATTTCAACTTCAGCATCAATTGATAGCAGTTCTTTCAAGTGTTCACTTTTTTGTTCTAATAATCTATAGTCATCAAAACTGATCAATACAGAAGATCTGACATAAAAAGGATGCCTAGCAATAAATTTTTCACTACGTTCTTTCTGATAACTACCACATTCATCTGAAAAAAGATAATAACCTTGCATAAATTTTCACTCTCTCTAATCGCTAAAGACTATAGTCTTTGTTTTATCAGATAAATAGCGCAAAGTATTTCACAATTATTATATTCCACTCTTTAGTCTTTTACTCCCCTTATCACTTAATTTGATGAACTATATAACTTCACGCTTTTCTCATATCTTATGAGGAATAAATATTTTTCTCTCTTGTTTTGTATTACCTCTGGCATGATAAAAATGATATGTCAATTCAAGCATAATTATTGTGATCAAAACTGCAAATATTTCTTCCCTGCTCTCATAGAAGT
>CACYEJ010000511.1 GCA_902773395.1 uncultured Ruminococcus sp. | reverse complement strand
TCCGGAAGCGAAGGTCCTCGCCTTCCGTCGTTTCTCCCTCGCCGACTAAGAGGTCTTCCCTAAAAAATGAATCCGGCTCGAAAGAGCCGGATTCTTTTTTTTTGGGAACGATATACGTGTTGACCCGCAAAAACTCGTAAATAATTGAACTATAGGCGAAAATAAGTCTTGACCCGATGAAATAATTCTCTATGTTTTAGGTAGATGATGATGCTTAAGACATAGAGAATATTTTTTATGATTGACTTTTCGCACTTTAACTCGATTTTTGAACTCGCTGAATACTTCAATTCCAAGGAACGTTGCCTGCGTGCAATCCGCGATTCCCGTTGGGAAAAGGGTGACGTTGTATGCCCTTACTGCGGTGGCCACCATTGAGTAGAACGTACCGACGGCCGCTACCGTTGCCACCATTGCAAGCGGAATTTCTCGGTGCTTGTCGGAACTATCTTTGAGAACACCAAGATTTCCCTGATTAAGTGGTTTATGGCAATGTATCTTATCAGCAGCCACAAGAAGGGTATTTCTTCCCACCAGCTTGGCCGTGACATTCACGTCACGCAGAAAACCGCTTGGTTCATTCTCCACAAGGTTCGCACCCTTTACAAGCAGTACGATACCCCTGCCCTCTCAGGCGAGGTAGAAATGGACGAAATGTACCTTGGTGGCCGTGAGACGAACAAGCACGAATCCAAGAAAACGGAGAAGACTCAGGGCCGTAGCACCAAGACGAAGACTCCTATCTTCGGTATGGTGGAACGCGAAGGATCCGTTCGTGCTATGAAGGTGGAGAACACCCAGGCAAAGACTCTTATGCCGATTATCAAACAGTTCGTTGCCGATAACGCGAACGTGTTCACGGACGAACTGTCCGCCTACAACGGACTCGCAAGCGAAGGCTATATCCACGGCATTATCCGCCACGGTATCAAGGAATACTCCAAGGGTTGTATCACCACCAATACTATTGAGGGTTTCTGGGCCCATTTCAAGCGTAGTATTTTCGGCACGTATCATTTTGTGTCCAAGGCATACCTTCAGCGTTACATTGACGAAGCCGTTTACCGCTATAATACAAGAAAAGCGGATGAGGGTGTCCGCTTTTCCTACATGTTCCGTATGGCCGTCACAAAGTGTTCTTACGAGGACGTTAAGTTGTCTGCGTAGTCAATGGATTATTTCGTTAGCGAGATAATGATTCCAATAATTGATAAAATGAGGGCTGTCGCTCCGGCGTTGTTGTTTAACCATTTCCAAACGTCGCAAACAAACATACGAATTTTCTGCATCCTCGTGTAGTCAACATCTATAAAATGAATTCCCATATTATTTTACTAATGAAACTACTACACTCACGATTGACAGAACCATAGCCACAATAGGAAGACATTTCGTGACATCGTTAAGTCCGTACTGAAGAACACGGAAACGAATGTTTTCCCAAAAGCCAAGGTCTAGAAATAATACATCGGTGTTTTCAGCGCCAAAAAGCCGAAACCGATAATAGTGATGGTTCAGTGTTGTTATTGCCTGAACTGGTTCGAACGTGACTATGTATTGATGTCCGTCTCCATCATCATACCACCCTCTTGAAAAATCCCATGTATGAATGTGCTTAAACTCTTTCTGATTAACTTGTTTGTCAAATACCTTTATTTTCATAACCCTAGATTTTTTGAATAGTTATTATGTTATTGCAAATATACATTTTGGTTTTGATCCTTTGACAATACACAAATAAGAGAGAATCCATTACGGATTCACTCTTATTATTTGATTTCCTCACTTTTGTCCTGCTGCTCCTTTGGATTATTATCATCCGTAGGCACATCATCGTCTTTCCATTTCCTGTCGCCAGGAAAGCGTTGTTGAGAACACTTGCTAAATCTTACATCAATACCTCTATTCGTTTTAATATCAGACATAGTGCAATGATTAAGTTCCGAGATCGTCTCGTTCCGTGAGTAGCACCGTGCTGCTCGTTCTAAATATACAAATGATTTAGGCTAACTCTTGATTGTGCTATGTGAAATACTATTTTTTACAAAAAGGAATATGAAATTATACGGAGTCACATCGGTACACGACGAAGAAATGTTGATACCGATAGTAATGCCTTATTTGGAGAAAATGGGATACGATAAACTTGTTATTTGGGATAACAATAGTACCGATAGAACTGTAGAATTGCTACAGCAATATGGATTCATTGAAATAAGGCATTATAGTACCGAGATATTCAATGAAGATGAGAAATTGAAACATGTAGTTGACACGATTTCTGAGTTTATGTGGCTACCTCGTGATCAAGATGAACAAGTATGGGTAACGATGTGCGATTTCGATGAAGTGTTTCAACTTAATCTGCCCAGCCGGTCGTTCGTATCATTAAAAGATTACCTGTTTTGGTGTGGAGTAAACGGATATTCGGTAATTCGAGAACATTTATGGTGCCTAATGGAAAATGGGGAGCGTGTCCACTATGGAGAGCCCTGGTATTGGAACAAGCCTAACTTGTTTAGGCTAGATGGAATTGACAGATTTGTAGTATCCGTAGGCCAGCATGACTTGTCTTGCACTTATTTGGACGGAACGGAGCCGAAGATACTTTATGACACCAAAATTTTGTCTGCATTTCATTTGAAATACTATAATCGCTCTATTTATTTATCCAGACAAACAAACCGTGCAGAGAGGGGTTTTAGTGAAAAGCATTTTTACGATACAAATGCACAATTGAACTTAGCCGAATACGATGAACGGCTGCAGTATTCAGTATCGTTTTCGGACTACATTTCGAATAAAATACTGAATGGTAAAGAATATGTCGGTAGATTCCTTATTTGAGAAAAACGATATATTAACAAAAGTTGGCGAAAACAATCAATGATGTTTTGGATGCCGGTATTTATTGGTATATTTGGGCTTGTAACATTATGAATTATGGTACTAACCGAAGAAATGATTAAAAAGCTTCCGGTAATCACGGAAGAAGAACTGAAAGGCTCACAATACTCTCAGGACGAATTCCTGAACGAAGTGTTGAACGAGTCGGAAATAATGCTTGAGGAAATAGAGCAAGAGTGTGGTTACGATAGTTCTAAACAGGAATTCACCGGTAATATCGAAAATTAGGGATAAATATGTCTCTTTATACAAGTCAATGCTCATGTATTGCCGAAAGAATGGGTCACGGCCTTATTATACAAGAGCAAGAATGCTTGACAATATTAGAGCGGCAATAGGGGTAAATGGAACATTCATAGAGAGCACTGATATTCGTAATCCTGTCCTTTTAGAATGGCAGAGGAATGGTTTCAAAGTTTGGCCGCACAACCATTGGTATTATGCCGTTAGACTAATGCAAGATAATAATGGAGACCCAATAGCAGTCATTATCGATGCGGAATATGAAGGGGATTACCATAATAACACGATGCAAACTAAACCATATAGTGAAAGTAAAATACGTTATGGCGGTTTTGTAATTACCGAATCCCAACTCCGACAAATAATACGCGAATCGTTGATCGCTGCAATATACAATTAACCCGTAGGAATAACCCTACGGGTTTTTTCGTATATTTGTTATTGGGTCAACATGTATATCGTTCCCTTTTTTTTATTCCGCCAGGCAGTCGTCCATCAATTTCTTGATGCCCGGCTTGTCCAGGTGCTGGCCGATGAAGACGATCTTCTGCATCCGGTCGCCGTATACCGGATCCCAGTCGCGCCGGAGGACGGGGTCGCGCTCGAGACGCTCCTTCAGGTCTTCCTCCTCCATCGTCGCATACCAGAGTCCCGCGTCGCGGATGCTCTTCTGCCGGCCGGACTGCTCGAAGAGG
>CACYEJ010000510.1 GCA_902773395.1 uncultured Ruminococcus sp. | reverse complement strand
TAAATTTATATGTGTTTAGTGGGTTCCAAGGTTTAATTTAAGGAAAAAATTATGTCTGCAGTGAATCAGAAAGCAGTTGAATTTGTCGAACGTTGGAAGGGAATAGGGGACGAAAAACAACATTCTCAAAGATTTTGGTTCGATCTTTTTCAAAGTGTCTTAAACGTAAAAGATCCGGCACAGATGTTTAGATTTGAGGAAAGGGTAAAGCTAGGACATACTTCTTATATCGATATTTTCATACCTCAAACTAAAGTTATTGTTGAGCAAAAAGGGAAAGATATTGATCTGCTTAAGAGATCTAAACAATCTGACGGGGAAGAATTAACACCTTTCGAACAAGCTAGAAGATACAATATTAGTTTGCCTCATTCTCAAAAAGCTCGTTGGATTGTAGCTTGTAATTTTCAGACATTTTTAATTTACGATATGGAAAATGATCCTAATGGTTTAGAGCCATTAAGAATTGAACTTGAAGAGTTGGGAACTAGATATGGTGAGCTTCGTTTTTTGGCGGAATATCGAGATGAGAAAATAATTCATGAACAGCAATTATCCATTAGAGCAGGGGAACTTATTGGACAAATTTATGATTTGTTAAAGCCTCAATATAAGAATCCAGATAGCGATAACACACTAAAAAGCTTGAATAAATTATGTGTACGATTAGTTTTTTGTCTTTATGCTGAAGATGCCGGATTATTTGATAGAGATGATAATCATATATTTGGTAATTATCTTAAAAAGTCGGAAGTCAGAGATCTAAGAAGAAGGTTAATAGACCTTTTTGAGGTTTTAAGTAAAGACCCCGAAAAAAACGAAAGAAACCCATACATAGACGTGGAATTGGCTAGATTCCCATATGTAAACGGCAATCTGTTTAAATACGAATCTCCAGAAACAGAGGAAATACCTAATTTAACTGAAGAAATTAAGGAATTACTCATTGATGAGTGTAGTGAAGGTTTTGATTGGGCTGATATTTCTCCTACCATATTTGGCTCACTGTTTGAAAGTACATTGAATCCTGAAACTCGTAGGTCAGGAGGTATGCACTATACCTCAATTGAAAACATTCATAAGGTAATAGATCCCCTTTTTTTAGATGACCTGAAAGCAGAATTTGAAGATATTAAAAGTCGTAAGATTACAAAGGTAATTCAGCAGAAATGTGATAGTTTTCAGGAAAAACTGGCTTCACTCAAATTTTTAGATCCTGCCTGTGGTTCAGGAAATTTCCTTACTGAAACGTATATATGCTTGAGACGTTTGGAAAACGAGGTAATAAAATTCAAGTATAAAGGTATGTCTTTACTTGGATTAGAGGAATTAAACCCAGTTAAAATTTCTATAAGTCAGTTTTATGGTATTGAAATAAATGACTTTGCCGTAGCTGTAGCAACAACAGCTTTATGGATTGCTGAAAGCCAGATGCTTCATGAGACTGAAAGTATTATTCAGAGAAATATAGATTTTTTACCTCTAAAGTCTAATTCTAATATTCATGTTGGAAATGCTCTAAGAATGGATTGGGAACAGATTATTTCTAGTTCTGAACTTAGTTACGTTATGGGTAATCCTCCTTTTATTGGCCATCAATGGAGGACAGAAGAACAACAAGAAGATTTGAAAATAGCTTTCCATGATTTAGATAAACATGGAAAACTCGACTATGTGTGTGGTTGGTATAACAAGGCAGTTGATTATATAAATAATACCAACATTTCTGTTGCGTTTGTTTCAACTAATTCAATCTGTCAGGGAGAATCGGTAGGAATATTATGGAAACATTTATTCAGTAAAGGTATTTTTATTAACTTTGCATATAGATCCTTTATTTGGAATAGTGAAGCATTGGATAAAGCCCATGTTCATTGTGTAATTGTGGGTTTCAGTAGAATTGGGAAAACACAAAAATTATTATTCGGTGATTCATATATCTACAGACCAAGAAATATTAACGGATATCTTATTTCGGCAGAAAACATATTTTTAGAAGCAAGGGGAAAACCACAAAATAAGACTTTATCTGAAATGATAAAGGGAAGCCAACCAACAGATGGTGGAAATTTAATTTTATCTGAAGCAGAGAAGATAGAATTAGAAAACAAATATTCAAGAACCTTTAATTTTATCAAACCATATATTGGGGCTGAAGAATTTATCAATAATAAAAAGAGGTATTGTTTGTGGCTTAAAGGTGTTGACCCAAAAAATTATAAAAATATTCCAGAAATCATAAAGAGATTAGATAACGTTAGAATTATGCGTTTATCGAGCCCAACAAAGTCAGTTCGTGAATGTGCTGACATACCATCATTATTTACGCAAATAAGACAACCTACAGAAGGAAATTATTTATTAGTACCAAGAGTAACATCTGAGAGAAGAAAATATATCCCTTTAGGTTTTTTATCGTATGAAAATATTGCAAGTGATGCTGTACAAATGATTACTAATGCAACACTTTATGATTTTGGAATACTAACTTCGATCGTGCATAACGCATGGATGAGAGTTGTTGCAGGAAGACTCAAAAGCGATTATAGATATTCACCCTCTGTTTACAATAATTTCATATGGATTGATACAACAGAGCAACAGAAGGAACAGATAAATAAAACGGCACAGGCAATTCTTGATGCTCGTGCTTTATATCCAGATTGGTCTTTAGGTGATTTATATGATCCTCTGACAATGCCACTAGAACTATTAAAAGCCCATAAAGCAAATGATAAAGCTGTTATGTCTTTGTATGGTTTTGAACCAGATGCTTCAGAAGAAGAAATGGTCGCTAAGTTAATGCAAATGTATGCTGAAAAAGTTAAGCTTCGAGAGTGACTCTTAATGATAAGGGGCTCTTCTCATTAAAAATTCTAGTATACATGTATTTTCATGGCTATTACCGACCGCAACGCGGTCGGAGAGCAG
>CACYEJ010000509.1 GCA_902773395.1 uncultured Ruminococcus sp. | reverse complement strand
TTAGTGTCAATAGCTGCATTTGCTTTCTTAATTGTTGTCTTCAATGCGGACTTAGCAGCCTTGTTCTGAGCGGTTTTGGCAGCGATAACCTTTACACGCTTCTTTGCTGATTTAATGTTTGGCATTGTAAGCACCTCCTTTATTACATCTCATTCATATAATATGATAACATTAATCGAATGAAAAATCAAGAGGTTTTTGCAATTTATTTATTTTACATCTATTTTCTGCACACTTCACGATTAGAACTTCATTTTACGTTAAAAAACTATACAAATTTTATTCCAAACTGTTCCAGTTTTTCTTTTATTTCAGCGTGTTTGCTTCTGCTGAGAGGTATCTCGTCATAGCTTTCTTTTAATATTATAGAATATGTTTTGCCGAACTGATTATTTTTTACGTATCGTATTTTCTTTATCGGAACAATAAATGACTGATGACATCTAAAAAAGTCATGCGGCGCTAGGATTTCTTCAAGCTGTGTAAGATTATATTTCGACACAAGAGAATTTTTTCCTTTTGTATTGATGTAGATTTTTCTCGCTCTTTTTTCAATATACAATATACTGTCAACATCGAGTATCTGATAACCGCCCTCTACGTTAATACCGATTTTTTTGCTTTTGGGAGCTTCGGGTTTATTGTCGGCAGTTATCTCGCTGATTGTATTGCGTAATCTTTTTTCGGCTCTTTCAATCGCACGCTGTAAACGAGCTGTATTTATCGGCTTTGTAATAAAATCTACAGGCTCAAAGTCGTAGCAATCGGCGGCAAAATAGGCGTGACCCGTACAGAATATTATTTCTATTTTAGGATATTTTTTCTTTACAAACGACGCCACATTCATACCGTTATTATACGGCATTTCTATATCCAAAATCAGCAGTTCGGCGTCCAGCTCAGGCAGTTTTGATATTAGCTCAGGGCTGTTGTCTATATATTCAACAACGTTAATTACAGGAAAATTTTTCAGTACGGCGATAGTTGCTTCTGCCGACACATGTTCGTCATCAACAACAACTGTTCTCATTGGTTCAACAGGCATATTTTTCACTTACTTTCTTCTGGGATTGAGATATACATACTCTATTTTATTATATCATCTTACTCGCTGGTTTTAATTATTTCAAGGAATTATAAGCATAATAAATTACCGTAAAACATTGAATTAACGGCAAATATATGTTACAATTGATTTAATGTGGTTTTCTGTTAAAAATACTATATATTATTGGGAGGAAATATTGTGCTGGATTTTGCTATTTCTATGACATTCGGTATGACTGTCGGTGTAATTATGAGCTTAGTGCTTTGGCTTAACACCAAATTTACACTAAACGAATTTGTCACTATTATCGGGTTTGTATTTCTCAGTACCACTGTGTGGAATTTCACAGAGGGCAGACGCACCGACATCAGTCTGCTTGGTTTGCTGGCGGTGTGGACACTTGCCAGAATTCTCGTAGACAAATGGCGTGCGTTTGAGAAGATTCTTTCCTTTGCGATGAGCATGGCTGTTGTGATAAATTACTATATTTATCTTACGTTCATCGGCTTAAAGGTTGAGGGGGCAGGGAAAGACAAGCTTATTTATATGCTTGTATATCTTGGAATTATAGGAGCTGTATTCTTTATATTATGGATTCAGAAGATATCTTTTTTCAGCAACGCATGGGTTAGAGATTTCTTTTACCACGAAGACCCCAGAGTCAAATCAAACCGAACTATTATTTTCACTGTGGTGATTGCGCTTACTGTTTTCATTGTGCTGGGAATTTACTTATCAATCGGCGTCTTTAGTATGAATGAAAAAGCTGTATTCTACATAGGCTTTGAATTTTTATTCTCATTTATTTTCATAATGATTAGCTTTGCTATGCTGAAAATACTTGTAGAGTACTCTATTCTCTCTGATGTTTCGGAGCAGGAAAAGCAGCATCAAAAGGAGCTGAAATCGTTTATAAAGATGATTCGTTCCCAACGTCATGACTTTAATCTTCATCTTCATGCTGTGAATGGTTTGCTTGAAGCAGGCAAGTACGAAGAGTGCAGAGAATATGTTACTAAAATGGTTAGCGAAACGGAATATGTAAACGAGGTTCTGCCTATTTACGATACCTCTATCAGCGCAATGCTTTATGCTTATCGTTCTGATGCTGAGAATAACGGTATTCGAATGAAATTTGAAATCACTAATAATCTAAAGGGAATCGCCCCCGAAGCCTACGAAATCAACAGAATTATCGGCAATCTTCTGCAAAACGCCATTGACGCCGTAAGCAGTGCAAAGGACAGAGATTACGGTATTGTTGTCAAGATTTACGAGAGCAACGGCAGCAGCGTTATTGATATATCAAACAAATTTTTCGGTGATGTGAGCGAGCTTTCTCATATGTTTGAGTACAGCTATTCAGGGAAGAAACATCACGAGGGCTTGGGGCTTAGCACGGTACAGCGAATTGCCGAATCCTACAAGGGTGTGGCATATGTGGAAATGGACGAGGATATTATACATTTTATTGTTCGTCTTCCAAAGAAGAATTACAAATAGTTTCTAAAGCAAACGTGTGAAAAAAAGCAGAAAGAATATCAACATTTTTCTTGAAATACAATACACAAATAATCATTATACCCCTAAAAAATTATTGATTTCATATATGTCGTACCAAATAGACAACTTTGCGTACCAAACAGACAAAACCTCTTGAAATAAATTTTAAAATGGTGTATCATATAATCACGGTGAATGATTGCTAACACCGTAGATACTTATCACACTTGCGGTTAATGATTGCTAATACCGCAATAGGGTTTTAAATATTACCTCTTCATAAAAATTCCCCTAGAGAAGAACGGCTTTTGA
>CACYEJ010000508.1 GCA_902773395.1 uncultured Ruminococcus sp. | reverse complement strand
CTATGTGAGCGCGCAGTTCATCCAGGGGATTGATACGCCGTATGATTCCGGGATTTGACACGCTGTACAACTGAGTCAGGCATCTGAGTTTGAGGCGTGGTTGGTGTAATAATTGTAAAATTGTTTTAAGCACTACCAAACTATCAAAAAGCTGGGAGAAGAAAAGAGCTCCCAGCTTTTTATAGTTGTATATATTGGGTTCGGTTCCCAAAATATTTCATTGGTGCTCCCAAAAAATTTTAGGAAGCAAACAATAAAAAGCAGCCTGCCTGTCTGTCTGACAAGCTGCTTTGTGTGCGTTATGATTCCCTAAATGTGGTATTTTGTACGATTTCCATAGAAACCTTAAACTTTGCCTGACTGTCATACGGTCAGTTATAACAGTAATTGCCCAAATAAATCTGCAATATTAAATGCTCCTTTAAGTCCTATAATACTTTCTTGTATCAGGTAATCAGAACTTAACGGATGATGGTCTCTAGCACAAAGCTTTTATCTTACCTGTCCGCACATATGGCAGAGAAAAACTTTACGAAAATTTATACCAAAGATAACATGTATTTTTAATGAAAAAATCGACTGTTTAGGTATTTGAGAGAATATCATTTTAAATTAAACCAAAACAGAGTGACCTGTGTTTCTGGCTTTACGAGTCGTAATAAAGCCAACAAATATTATCTCTTTCAAATATTTTATACTTGAACAACAGTAGAATATAAAAGTTGAAAAATCTTTGCAATATCTTAAATGATGTAACAATGAAAATTATTGATAATAATAAAAAAATGTAATATAATATACTTGTCTAATTGTTATGCATTATTAGTTGACTTAGCAAGCTTTTATAAAATTTAGGGAGGTAATTTCATATGTCGTATATTTCAGATTTTCTTGTTCGAATGAAACGTCGGTCTAATATTCCGGTTGCAATTTACTTGCTTATTAACACTTATGTGATTGGTGAGATTTGTGCTATGTGCTTGCAAATGCCGTTTTGGAAAGCATATCTAATCGGTTTGGTATTATATGCTATCTCGTTGACGTTAGCGTTATCACCATTTGGTGAGTGGCTATTACGTTGGCAACTTGGCTGTAATGAAATTAAACGCAAAGAATATGTTAATCGTTTGGAACCGATTTTTTATGATGTTTATAAAAAAGCTAAAAAACAAGATCCAACACTTCCTGATGATGTCAAACTATACATGAATATGGATAACGATGCTAACGCTTTTGCGACAGGAAGAAAAACAGTTTGTGTTACTAAAGGACTGTTATCACTGAATGATGATCAAATTAAAGGAACTCTTGCACATGAATTTGGTCATCTTGCTCATAAGGATACGGATTTATTATTGTTTGTTGTCGTTGGTAATTTTATTGTTACTACAATTGTCAATATAATAAATGCATTTTTGTTTATAATGAGTTTGTTTAGACACGACTTCATGAATGCGGTTGTTCTGTTTTTACGTTTGGTTGTTATAAATGCTCTTATGTGGGTGTGGACTAAACTTGGCATGATTTTAGTTAATAAAGCTGGGCGTAATAATGAGTATGAAGCGGATGAGTTTGCGTTTGAATTAGGTTTAGGAAACGATTTGTGTTATGCGTTAGATACCATTGCTCCGTCTACTGGCAGAAAAGGTTTGTTTGCCCATTTAGCGTCAACTCATCCTGAAACAGATGACCGGATTGCCAGATTGCAAAGTTTGGGTTGTACTTATATGTCAGGTAACGGCAATAGTTAATTATATATTAATTGAGGCCAGGTATTTCCTGGCCTTTTTCAAATTTAAAAGTATTTGTTAAAGATTTTTTATAATGATTAAGGCGTGGAGAATATAATGGCGGAAGCAAATATCATTTCAGTACAAGAACAAAAACAATTACAAATTTTAAATAACGGTTTGTTGACAGCAGACAAATTTATCACTAAAAATTATTTAATAAATCTGTCCAAACAAAATGTTGTTTTGATGGATGAGGCTGAAATGGACAGCCATTTTATTCGTTTATTCCAGGTTTTGAAGTTAGTATATGACAAAAAAGAAAATGTTAACGATAAATTAATTAGCGTTTACAGCACGTTGCAAAACATCAATGCGTCAACGTTATTGATTATAAATGGTGATGGGCGGGAAGTTAAAATATATATTGGGATTCGTTCTAAAGAAAGTGCATCCACTGCGATCAGTGTTTTGGAAAAGAGCTTTTTGGGGAATTTTACCGGTAGCAGTTTGCGTGGCTTGAGAAATACTGAAATCAGTAATTTGCTGAAATCAATAGTAACATCCGAACGTACCGATACGCAACGAAACGTTTCCTGCGTTACCGTAGTTCCGTCTATGCGTGATAAAGATAAAGAAAAATTTGTTCAGGGAATTGAAAAGTTTATCAATACCATGCAGGGACAAAAATATACTGCGTTATTTATTGCGGAACCAATCAGTAAAGCGGATTTGGAAAGCAGAAAACGTGGTTTTGAAGAAATGTATTCCTCTTTGTCGCCTCTTATGAAAATGTCACTTGCTTATGGTGTAAATACCAGCAAAGCGGTAACAAAAGGGATGTTTGAAAATTTTGCCCATTCTATTAATAATAGTGTTTCTAATACAACGGGCAGAAGCAGTAGTACCAGCAATTCTACTACATTTGGGCGTAACGAAGGGCACAGTTGGAATATCGGTCCATATACCACAAATTCTGGAACAAGTACAAGTCAGACTAGTGGATACACATCAGGTGAATCGTGGTCCAAGTCTGTTACTTCCGGTTCTGCAGATACAACCGGTACAGGTACTAACCAATCTGATACGCAGACAACAGGGGATTCCCGTACCATGACTGTTGAACATCACAATAAGTCCGTCGAAGTATTGTTGAGCAAAATTGATAATCAATTGAAGCGTATTAAAGCAAGCGAGGCGTTTGGTGTTTGGGAATGTGCTACATATTTTATAGCTGATGATATACAGACTTCTGTCGTTGCTGCCAATGCATACAAAGCTTTAATGTTAGGTGATGAAACGGACGTTGAAAATTCTTTTGTGAATGTTTGGAGCATCAATGAATCACAAGAACAAATTGAAAAAGTTTTGGATTATATGCAGAACTGTATGCACCCGATTGTAGGGATTCGGGCAGAGGATGGCTTTG
>CACYEJ010000507.1 GCA_902773395.1 uncultured Ruminococcus sp. | reverse complement strand
GACTATGTTTCTCCTGAGAATGACATACTAAGCCTTGATATTAAAATGGAGACAGGTACGGGCAAGACCTATGTTTACACTAAAGTTATATATGACTTGAATAAACGATATGGTATCAACAAATTCATTATCGCCGTTCCCTCACTTGCAATAAAAGCAGGTACTGCGGCATTTATGCAGGACGGATATGCTCGCAGGCATTTTTCTGACAGCTGTGGATACGGTACAGATATTTAACTTGGTGTCCTTAAAGCTGTCAATAGCAAGAAGAAAGGGCGTTCATTCTTTCCGAGTGTGGTGAGCGACTTTATCAGAGGTTCTTTCCAGAATAAAGGAAAAATATATGTTTTACTCGTAAATATGCAGTTGCTTACAGGCAGTAAAATGCTAAAAAGCAATGACTATGATTTCGGCGTTGAGGGTTATTATCGTCCGTTCGATGCACTGAAAGCGACAAAGCCATTTGTAATCATAGATGAGCCGCACCGATTTTCAAGAACTCAATCAGCTTACAAAGCGATCACCGACGAATTAAAGCCCCAGTGCATTATCCGCTTTGGAGCGACATTCCCTGAAACAACTGTTGGCAAGGGTAAAACCAAACAGACAGTTAAGGACTACCGTAATCTGATCTATAACCTGAATGCTTGTGATTCATTCAACCTTGGTCTTATCAAAGGCGTAGCGAAGGAGCATTTTGAGCCTTTATCAAAGCGTGATGAAAAGATTAAAATTACATCTATAACTAAGAATGACTCTGTGAATTTCCAGTATATCAGTAAAGGTGAACAGACTAAAACGTATTCATTGAAGCCAGACGATTCACTCTCAATCATAAGCAGTGCGTTTGAGGGAGTAACCATAGAGGCTATCAGAAAATCATCAGTTTTGTTTTCAAACGGTATCGAAAAATCTAAAGGTGAAGAACTTGATGTAGACATTTATATGACCTCTTATCAGGAGCAAATGCTTAAACTCGCCCTATATCGGCACTTTGAAACCGAAAGAGAAAACTTCAACCGTAATTACAAAATAAAAACATTGGCACTCTTTTTTATCGATGATATTTCTTCCTATCGCGCAGATGATAGCGGAAAAGAGCCGTATTTATTGAAAGCCTTTGAAAGATTGCTGAAAGAACAGCTCAAAAAGAGGATTGAGGAACTGAACGAACACGAATCGGAATATAGGGCTTATCTCGAAGCGAGTCTTTCAAATCTTTCTACCTGCCACGCTGGATACTTCTCACAAGACAATAGCGACTCCGACGAAGATATAGCTAAAGAAGTAGATATTATTCTTCATGGCAAGAAACAGCTTATTTCTTTTAAGAATGAAGACGGCAGTTTCAATACACTGCGTTTCCTGTTTTCTAAGTGGACTCTTAAAGAAGGTTGGGATAATCCTAATGTGTTCACCATTGCTAAGTTGCGTTCCAGCGGAAGCGAGGTCAGTAAGCTTCAAGAAGTTGGCAGAGGTCTGCGCCTGCCTGTTGATGAAAACGGAAACCGTATTTCTAACGAAGATTTTCAGCTCAATTATATTGTAGATTTCACAGAAGCCGATTTTGCTCAGCAGCTTGTAAATCAGATAAACGGTGAGATACCGCAAACGTTGATGCTGACAGGCGAAAAACTCTCTGAGGTTGCTGTAAAACTTGGTAAAGAAACAAATGCGTTGTTCTTTGAGTTGGGTGCTAAAGGCTACGTTGATATGAATAAGAATATCGTATCTGCAAAAAAAGATGCTTTCTTTGCAGAGTATCCTGATTTTGCAACTGGCTTGCAGACTGGAAAAGTTAAGGATAGGAACAAAGAAAAACCGCAACCTGTTAAGATCAGAAAAGCAGTTTACAGTGAGCTGCGTGAACTATGGGAAAATATCAATCAAAGGTATTTGCTTTTTTATGATGCGGATTTAGCTTCAAATATAGAAGATGCAATACTTGACATTCTGAAAAACGGCGAAATTTTCACTGATGTTTCAATCTCAAGTAGCAGACAAGCGGTTGAGACTAAAGACGGACTAATACAGCCCGTAACCGAAGCGGGTGTTCAGTACGTTATAGAAAACACTATAAAATACAGCGAATTTCTCAAACGTATATCTGCACAAACCAATATCCCCATTACGTCGCTTCATTCAGCTCTATGCAAGTACAGTGATGAGTACGGCAAATTAGACAGTAGATATTTTAACAAGAATACAATTGCATCGTTTTGCGCGGCGTTTACTACGTGGAAAAACGAGAATCATCAAAAGCGATTCAAATATGTTCAAAGCAAAGTACCGCTTGGTGCAACAGCTCTCACTTATGCCGATGGTACGCCGAGAGAGGCTGTAGCACAAGGCAGAATCGGTACAAAACTTGCTCCAGGTTCTGTAAGTAAAAAATACCTTTATAATGTGATTGCCTACGATTCACCTCTTGAAAAGGAAAACATCGAAACTGAGGTGGACGAGGTTGTAGTATATGGCAAGATTCCTCGCAGAAGCATTGCTATTCCTACTATTACAGGAGGTACTTACAGCCCTGACTTTATGTATGTCGTAAAGCGTAAGGACGGAACAAAGGACTTGAACATTGTAATAGAAACGAAAGATGTTGAAGGGAAGTCAGACGTTAGAGGATCTGAAGCAGTTCGTATTGAATGTGCAGAAGTTTTTTTTGAAATGCTTTCTCAT
>CACYEJ010000506.1 GCA_902773395.1 uncultured Ruminococcus sp. | reverse complement strand
TAATAGCTTCAATATCAGCAAAGGTCAATGTCAGTTCGGTCTTTCCACAGTTTTCAAGATACTGTTTCAACTTTGAAAACTTATCTTTCTCTTGTGGTTCTTCGTCCATTTCTCCAACTTGCACAAGAGCATTGCTGAGTTCATCACATTTATCAATCATCCAAGCAAAATACTCTTCTTGCTTTGATGGATTGAACACGTCTGCTTCACGCTTATAAATAATTCGTTTTGCTTCGCTACCTTCACGGCTAGAATACCAATCTAGCTTATCACCAAAGATTTCTTCAATTTTACTTTTCTTGCTTTCAAGTCTTTCAAATACTTCTTTATTATACGCATAAATCAACAAGGACAAATATTTGCTCCGAGTTACGGTATAGGACAGATGATAGTCAGCACCGTTCACTGGAACATCATACCAGTTTTGTGCCAAAGGCTTACGAAGTGCAATATCACTCTCTCTACCTTCTGCTTTACAGTACTCTACAAATTCTGTCCAGAACTTTAGCTGAAGTCTTTCTAAATTTCCAATAGGTTTTTCGGGCATTTTATCTTTACTTAATAAAATTACTGATTCTTCACTTTCTTTCGGTAATGAAGCCGGCATAGGCCTATCATCATTTACCCAAGTCACATAGATAAGTTTATTCAGCTGATCCGAAGTAAAACTAAACTTCCACCTGTTTTCATTTTACGACCGCATTCGGGGCATGTCTTACTGTTCTTAGCCATTAATTTCACTCATTTGCATATTTACTTTTATGCCAATATTATTGGAATACATATCTAATATTTGAAATCTTAGATATGTATTTTCTCAATTCTGCAAGCGTGTTCTTTTGTTCTATCATCATAATTAATGCCCACAAGAACAACTTCACCGCAGTACCCATTGAGTATTGCAGGATAATTTCTATTTTTTATTTGTTCAATCGCAGTTTCGGCTGTTTTATCCCATTTCAATTCTACAATCATTGCAGGGAGAGCCGTGTCACGATTGGGAAGAAATACAACATCGGCAATACCTCTACCTGTGGGTAACTCTTCAACTTTGAGATAATAATCAACACAAATAATATATGCAAATTTTATTACATATCGAAGTGATTGTTCGTTGTTGTAGTATAGCGGGGCGTAGTTTGTTTCCCGTACTCGCTCTATTGCTTCTGCTACAGCTATTTCATTTTCATTTAAAGTATCTTGAAGAAGTTTCTCTGATGCAGTAACCAAATCCACCAATTTTGTATGCTGCGGATTTTCAAGTAACTGATCAAATTCAAATCGCACTTCTTCGTTCGGAATATGAACTCGTCTGCTTTTCGGGTTATATACAAGATATCCAAGATGCACAAGAAGCGTTAAAACATCATCTTTTGAAGAAAAAGATGTAAAATCGTTTTTGAAACGATTCGTATTAACAATGATGTATTCACCTGCTATCAGTTTCAATATATCTTCTTGAAGTCCGTCTTTATTAGTATTTATAAGTGTTTCGAGATTTTCCGCTGCTGAAGTATGTTGCCAATATGAGCGAAACACTTTCTTTTTCATTGCTCTGATTATTGAGTACGGATTGTATATTGATTGACTATCAAAAAAAGAATAACCGTCATACCACTGTTTGGCCTCACCAAAACTCATATTGTAATGCTCACAAAGTTCCTTAACCTCATCTTCCGTAAAGCCTGTATACACCGAAAACTCTCCAGGTTCTAATACGGAATATTCGTCAAAATCGGAAATTGCCGACTGTGATTTATCCTTTTTTATTGGAAGTATTCCCGTCATATATGCAGCAGCTACAGCCTCATCTGTAAAATTACCATTTTTAAACCATTCACGAAGCAAATTCAAATATGACTCTTGCGTTTCGGTATCGTTCTTTGCTTCTCTAATAACTGCATCCCATTCATCAATAATAAAAACAAATTTCTTTTTTGTTGCATTGACGTAAGCTATCATACATTCAGATACTCGCATTTTATCTTTCAACTCCGGACGGTCTGAAATCAACTCTGAACGAATAACATCGGTTATTTCGTTAGCAATAGCTTTAATATTGCCATTTCGTCTTCTCACATCTGATATAAATCCAGCAATATCAAGATATATTACATTATATTGATTCAAATGTTTATTGTAATCATCAGATGTAGAAATAGCAAAATTCTTAAACAAATCATGAGACTTACAGGTGCAGTCATAATATGCACACAACATTCGTGCCGCATACGATTTTCCAAAACGACGAGGACGACTTATACAAATAAGATTTGCCATTGAATCTATGCGGTTATTGATTAACTCAATCATACCTGTTTTGTCAACATAATAG
>CACYEJ010000505.1 GCA_902773395.1 uncultured Ruminococcus sp. | reverse complement strand
GAAGAATTATACAGCGTATTGGCAGACTTTTTGAACAGAAAGAACAATATAGAGGTACTCAATAGCATAAGGGGAGAATACGGAGTTCTTAACTGTCTTATGGATATGGAGAACGGTGCGTCTGCCGGAGAACTCGGAAAAAAACTTCATGTCGTGCCTGGGCGCATAGCTGATATTCTGAACAGACTTGAACAAAAGGAGCTAATTGTTCGCGAGAGAAACGAGGACGACAGAAGAGTTGTTAACGCTAAGATCACCGAAAAAGGAAGACAGGTATCTATTGAAAAAAGAGCAGAAATTCATAATGATTATAAAGGTCTTTTTAAGATTTTGGGTGAAGATGATGTAAGAGAATTGATACGTCTGCTTAAAATTGTACTGTCTTATTATCCTGATGAAAAATAAAAATAAAAAAACTTTTATCTTTGGTTATTCTGTCAATTGAATAAAATAGAATTATGATGTAATATTATTTCGTAATATGAAATGTTTTTTATGAACATTGAGTTTACAGAAAACTAAATATTTATTGGAAAAGATTCAAAAAACAGAAAGGTGATTGTTATGCAAAAGAACATTGGCGGCATCATGCGAGAATGTTATCCACTTACCCCTGCACAGTTGGTTCACATATATACATTGAAGTACAGCCCGACACAGGAAGTTGTAAATATCGGCACAGGTCAGTATCTCCAGACAAAACTCAATGTTGCTGCATTGAGAGAAGCGCTCAACAGAGCAGTAGAGAGATGTGAATCTATGAGAATGAGGATCTGGAAAGATCCCGAAACAGGTGAGATGTGGCAGTATATCGAGCCTTATCAGAACGAGTTTTTTGAGTATTATGATTTTTCCGAATGGCAGGAAGATAAAGTGACAGAGGTTCTCACAAAGTGGACTTCTCAGCCTTTCGATACATTCGGCGGCAAGCTTTCACGTATTGTTATTGTTTCTCTTCCGGATGGCTATAACGGCTATTACTTTAATGTACACCACTCCTGTATGGATTCTGGTTCTGTTATCGCATTTGCTAAAGACGTTATGGAGATATACAGCAGTTTGCTATACGGTATGCCATATCCAAAACCGATGACCTCTTACATTGAATCTGTTAAGAAGGATTTAGAGTATGAAGGCAGCCGCAAGCAGAAGAGAGATGAAGAGTTCTGGCACAAACAGCTTGCTATGCCCGAGCCTATATATACCGACTACAGAGGCAAGGATAAGCTTATGCAGTTCAGAGAGCAAAGCGGCAACCCCGACCAGAGATGGGGAATGCTTACAAGCTCTAACGGTGACGGTGCTACTATTACATATGAGCTTGACGTTGACTCAACAAAGAAAATTCTTGATTTTGCTCATGAACACGATATTCCCGTGAGTGCAGTTATACTTCACGCAATAAGAACTGTATTGTCAAAATTCAACGACAACGAAACAGATGTAACGATCAGAGATTTTGTCAGCAGACGTTCTACTGTTCTCAATAAAAAGTGCGGCGGCGTAAGAATGCACTGCTTCCCACTAAGAACGATAATGCCTCTTGATACGACAGTGCTTGACTCTATGAAAATCATAAAGAAAGCACAAGAGGAGCTTTTTGTTCATGCGGATTACTCAACACTCAAATATATGGCAGAAACAAGAGAAACATACGGCGTAGCTCCCGGCGGCAGCTATCACAGTATGAACTTTACTTATCAGCCTGCAACTCTTAACAGCGTTGTGCCTTATCTTAAAGACATCGGATTTAAGAGCAGATGGTACAGCAGCGGCAAACAACCTCAGCCTATGTACATCACGGCTATGCACAGACCCGGTGACGGCGGACTTAACTTCTTCTTCGGTTATCAGAAAGACTGTGCAACACCCGAAGAGATAGAGTTCCTCTACTACTTCACAGGCAGAGTATTGTTCCGCAGTATTGAAAATCCCGACAAGACTATTCAAGAGATCATTGATATGACATAATCGGAGGTATTTGTTATGTTTGATAAGATAAAGGATATTATTTGTGAGTATGTTGAAGTAGATCCCGAAAGTATTACAGAGGATTCACGTTTTATTGAAGATCTTGGTTTTAACTCTTATGACGTTATGTGCATGATGGGTGACGCCGAAGATAACTTTGATGTTGAAATAGATCAGGAAGAGGCTATCAAGTGTAAAACCGTAGGCGATTTTGCAAAATT
>CACYEJ010000504.1 GCA_902773395.1 uncultured Ruminococcus sp. | reverse complement strand
CCGAAACAGCGGTTGTTCTCGCCGTCACGGTCCTCGGGGACACAGACCTGCATTTCGCCATAGGCGATGTCTATCCCTGCTGCATTTGGATTGACTATCTTCAGCTTCAAGCCATCCTTCGTACGTTCTTTCTCTGCCTTGCGTGCCATATCCTAAATAGTTAAACGGCAAGTCCGATGCTCCTAAGACTCTGTACTCTCCTATAAGGTCTCCAACGACCAATTATCACTCTACGGGCATACGGAACCAAACTGAATATTGATCTCGAAAGACCATTGCAATCCATGGCTTACTTACTTGCCGATGCAAAGGTAACTATTTTCGAGCAAATCTGTAGCGGAGGGATGAAAAATGTTATTTCCCGTTTCGCTCATGGCTGGGCCAGGTGGTGAACTGAGTAGTTACCTCGGCGTAATTAGCATGTTAATTTATACTAAATCCAATAGAACCGCTTTTTTTAATTAATTATTGAAGTAAACTGCTTTGAAACATATACAGTTTGACCATTATAAAGGACTGCATAGAAATCACCGCTTTCACCCATATATTGCAGTTGGGTGCCAGTCGGGAGGTGGATATTCTTCCCTTCGCCATCCTGGAGGATGCCAGAAGAAGTGGATGGCCCAAGTCTAAGTCTTAGGTTTACTCCATTGATGACAACGCTTCTATGGGAGGCGTTTAGAATTTGATTCAAAGTTGCCAGTTCCTTCTCTTTAGACGTATTCACATGATGGGTAGCTGCTACATAGCCAATTAAAAAGTTAAATGAGGCACTTTCATTCTCTGTTTTGACCAGAATCCGAGACGGTTTGTTTGATGCGCCATTATAGTCAATACGAATTTTGGCACGAGCACTAGGATTGGCTTTAATCTCTTCTTTTGTCTGTTTCTTTAGGCCTTTGTTTTGCTGCTTTACGTTGTCCGACTTTTCCAAAGGTATGGCGAAACCTAATAAGGGACTCTCTTTGTAGGGTTTCAGAATCAATGAGTACAGGTCGTCCCCGAACGTAACAGATTGAGAGAGGCAGAGGTCTTTATATTTGACCTTGCTCTTGGCTTTTGGTTTGCCTTTCTTATTGAGCGGGAAAACAATTTCTATCACCCGTCCCAGTTCATCGGTAATGAAGTCTGTATTGTTAAAGGTATATTTAAGATTGGCTTCTGGTAGCAAATTTAGTATTTCTATGGAGTAAGCTATGAGCTTCCTGCTAGTCAAGTCGTATTCTCCAAGCTTTTCTCCATTCATAGATAGTGTGATACTGGAGCCTGCGCCATCAAACTTTATGAATCGCGGATTAATTAACTTTGTTTTTCGGGGTAGCTTTGTGCGATGAGAATCGGCGATGACTCCCCAATAGTATAGATGTGATGGATCTGCTCGGAGTTGCGTCGAAAATGAATTCCCATAAACACGGACGATTTGGGGGTGATTGTTAAACAAGACAGCCAAACGGGGGTCCTGGTTAATATCTGACAAAAGGCGGTCGGTGGATAATCCGATAGCGGCGATTGAATCTATAACCGTATGTGAGAGGGCATCTTCTAGACGTTGGTATTGCAATGAAAGTTTGACGGAGTCGTTGTATGCGCTCATCGAAACACCAACACGACCATTGCTTAGAGTTGACAAGTGAGTATTGCCAAAAGACAAAACTTTCAAGTTGAAGTTGCTTCGAATTCCCGTGGGAATAGGATTTGTTACATTGGCGGGATTTATGCTTCCTTCGGCTGCTTCAGCTGAGTATCCATTTTTCACCGCCAACTGCTGGAGCTGTGTCTGAGGAATATCATAATTGCTGAGTTCTCTTGCCTTCTTTTCGATGGCGTCACGAGCTTCGCTCTCAACCATCCCATCCCAGAAACTACTGGCAGCATCGGTAATATAACTCTTAACTTTATTGGTAATCTGTTCAGCTGCATAATCAGCTATCATGTCCAATATCTGAGCCTCAGACGAAATGGATAACATAGCAAAACAGAAGGAAAGAATCAGTTTGAGTCTATTGATATTTCTTAACATAATCTACGAATTTAGATTGATTAGCTTTTATCTGTTTATCAATATTAACTGACACATTGTCGCAGTAGTCACTTATAATTCTTTTCAGCTTGAAGTACACGTCATCCATTAGTTTCTCTCTGGCTCCAATCTCACTATCTGCCAGCGATGATGCTGCATACATGTCAAAAAGCCCTTTGCCTATAGTCGAGGTCAAGGAACCAACGAAGAAACTGGCAATAGAGGCAACCGTGCTGGCTGTTTGTCGCGATTCTACAAATGAGGATCTAGCCTTCGGTACCAAACAAAGGATGTCATAATCATCCGAATAAGAGAAAGATCCCATGGCAGGAGCTTTTATGTCTGAAAGAGGATAATTCGTGATGTTTGCACTACTGGCATATTCAGCACGAGCCTTATTGATATTGGTGTTGTAAGATTTTACAATATTATTTAGTTGCTTCGAAAAATCAGCAGAGGTGAAGTAGCTCTGCACAATCTGCCTGAACTGACTACCGATGTAATAAGGGTCGTCAGAGACAATGCCTATTTGCGAGTATGACTTTGCCACTCCCTCAAAACGATTGTACAAATACTGCCATGCTCCAGCCTGCAAGAGAAAAACTAATCGATCGCGGTACGAAGCTTCTATCTGACAGTAGTCATCGACTTTTGAGCGAAGTAGGGCAAATCTCTCCCCAGCCCTAGAACTATAAGCCCTGCTTATCTCCTCATAACCAGATATATGTAGATTCCGATAAAGATAATCCAACTGTACGTAGGGTATGGAGTCTAAGTGATTTGTGAGTACATCATTCAGATAGGATGCCACCAATGCAGTTCGCTTAGGAAGAAGCTGACAATACATGTCTATTCGCTCAGCGTCAAGTGTATCGATACAGTTCAAAATCTCCAACTCTTTCTTCTTTAATTGCAGACGAAGAATCTTATAAAAGGGAGCATTTTGCTCTTTGGGCTCAATTGCCAAGATATCCTCATACGTCAAATTGTCCCACAATAAACTATTGTTGCACATCAAATCAATAATACATAGTTTTTCTTCGGGAGAAGCATTAATGTATATTGATTCCAACTTACTGACATTTTGGTCAATTATTGCGGATTTTGCATTTTCTGTCAACTGAGCTTGAGCAGAAAAAGCCAACATCAGAAAATAGGAGGTAATAAGAGTTTTGTTCAAGATAATTCGTTTTTTTTTACACCCCTGCTCCCGCCGAGGCTGATTATATCCTTTGTCCGAGTGTATATATATAAAAAAGACGTGGGAGCCATACCTTTACTTGTCCCACTCTTTCAGGTCTTCGCATTACCTTCCTCGTATTGACAAGCAACGCGAACACCCACGCCGAATATGATAGTATATGCTAATCATACCCAGAGTGGCGTTCT
>CACYEJ010000503.1 GCA_902773395.1 uncultured Ruminococcus sp. | reverse complement strand
GAGTGCTTATATCATGTCTAACAAGTCCAGTAACAGAATCGTCGTACCCGAAGCAAGAGAGGCCCTTGACCGTTTTAAGATGGAAGCTGCCAACGAAGTAGGCGTGAACCTCAAGGAAGGCTATAACGGCCACCTCACGTCCAGAGAAGCGGGCAGCATCGGCGGCCAGATGGTCAAAAAGATGATCGAGTCCTATGAAAACAGCGTAAAGTAATTATTCTCGCTGTGATTTCATCTGATCGGTTGAAAAAACGGTCGTTTCAACGAACCGTTCATTATAAGGCCACGAGGTCAGAACGGAATGTGTGATCGGACAAACGGCAGAGAGGGAAAAGGTTATTTCCCCTCTGCCGTTTGTTTTTTGTTCGCCCGCATGGACAATGGCTATGCAGTGAGTTTTGTCAGCGGAAGGCAGGGATGTCAGTTGGCGCGGAATATGGTTGGAACAGGTCTATTTTTTCATGAGGTGGTCTATATTGAGCAGAATTGCTTTTATAATATTTTGTTCTTCTTCACTTTTTTTATTGATTAATTCATAACATTCTGAGGCTGTGTTGATATTATTATCCGAAGATTGCATATATGCGAAAAAGTCAGAAAAAGTAATGCCAAGAGCGGACAATATTTTTTCAAGACTTATGATGGTTAAGTTTTTTTCGCCTCGTTCCACCTGACCAATATAGGTGTTATGCAAAGAAGCGAGTTCCGCCAATTCCTCTTGTGTCAAGCCTTGTTGTAGGCGATAGGAACGAATTCTTGCTCCCACGATTTTAGAAATATCATTCATGTATATCATCTCCCGAATACAGTCTAAAAATATTATTAAAAATAATAAACAGACTATTGACATTATCGAATGGATAATATATACTATAAGTACAGTTACACAGAATATTTGGTGTTTCCTTGAAAGCATTTATTATGCTTTGCGATATCTGAATTTCTGTGAAAAAGGAGGTGAAAGTGGCAATGGATGATTTTTTCGACACCGTATTAAGTAAGCTTTTAAGATGGTTCAGTTATGCGATAGTAACAGTTGTGGTGTTCTATCTTCATTCCGATGCGTGCAATAACGGACATGGCGTTAATTTCTTTGCCGCGCTTATTATGTGGGTTGTGCTGATCGCTGTGGTTTACTTCGGTTATCCTCTGTGGGCAGATGGTGTATGCGGAGCGCTTGTCATGTATTTCACCGGTTCCTTAGCAGAAGACGGAAGAATGGAGACGGCGGGCTTTTTGGCTTCCGTCGGGCTTTTATTGGGATATTTGATTGCAATTGGAATCATTTATTTTATAATTCTTTCGGTTATCCGCAGAAAAAAAGCAGAAAGCGATGAGGAAGATAAACGCAAGGAGCAAGCCAGAGCAGCTGGAATTGAATATTGTCCGAGTTGCGGTTGTACTTCTATTTACTTTGATCCTTTGGGAATTCCTTATGAAAATTATGGTACTTATGGTAGGGTAAGACAGACGCATCAATGTACGCGTTGTGGAAAGGTGTGGTAAATATCGGTTTATATTCAATGAGGTTTACTGACTATCTACAAAGGAGATTGTGAAAATGAAAACTAAATCAGGTAAAACAGCGTCGTTATTTCTTGCATTTCTTTTTATCTTTGGAATGTTCACAATGCCGACCCAAGCGGCATCTTATTCAAATGGTATATATACAGTGAACGAACGCAACGGAATAAATGTCAGAAGCGGAGCCGGAACCAATTATTCCGTTGTCGGTGCGGCTGCTAATGGAACGAAGTTTCAAGTAACCAGGATATCCGGCGATTGGGGCTATACCTCAAGTATCAAGTGTAACGGCAATAAGTCCGGCTGGGTTTGTTTGACTTACTGTAAATATCAAGGCAATAATAAAGCTTATGGTTCTCTTTTTGCTTCCACCAAAGGCAGGGGATATTCTTATCAAGAAGCCAGCAAATGTGAATCGGAAACATTTACAAAAGGAACTATGGTTTATGTATGGAGTGGCATTGTTGATAAAAACAACATTCCTTATAGCGGTAGATCCTGTACAATGAAGTTATCCATTTACAATCCGAGTGGTAAGCGTGTACATAGTGCCACATACCAAAAGACCAATAATAACTGGATAGGATATCGTTGCAATGTGACGGGAAATTGGACTATTAAAGTTGAAATGTCCGATGGATTTAAAGGCAAATGTCAATCTCAAATTACGATTAAAGATCCTCCTGCTGTGCAACCGACGAAAATTACTCTGAACAGCACAAATATAAGTCTTTTATTAAACACAGTAGAAACAAAGAAATTAACCGCAACAGTTTATCCGTCAAATGCATCCAATAAAAAGGTGACTTGGAGTACCAACAACAGTAATGTTGCCACGGTTTACGATGGGACGGTTTATCCTAAAAGTTGCGGTGTAGCAACAATTACAGCTAAAACGTCAAACGGTAAAATTGCAACCTGCAAAGTGGTGGTCAACGGCATTTCAATGAATAATTTTAACAAGGAAGTGCATGTTGGAGATATATATAATCTTAGTGTAACAACGAGAGGCGTTTCCAATCAGTTAAAATGGAAAAGTTCAGCTTTAAGTGTCTTAAGCGTAAATTCCAAAGGCCAGATAACCGCAAAAAGGGCTGGTACAGCAACAATTACAGTCACGACAGGCGATGGTTATTCGACTAAAAAAACGATTAAAGTCCTTGGCATTACAACGAAAAGAAAAGGCAGTATTGATGAGGGCGGATACACCACAGTTAAGCTTAATGCTAATAGAGGCAACGGATATATCAAAATCCATACTTGGGGATTGGGAACGCCATTGCAAATTTCAAAGGTTCATGTTATTTTACGAGACAAGAACGGAAAGGAAATTTGCAACTTTGATACCCATTCGGAAAGAAACCTAAAACTTGGGAATGATCATTCGGAATATCAAGTTTATATTATGCTTCCAGAGTATTCGGACAGTCCTACAGGTGCTGTGGGTAGCTTTATCAACGAATTTAACAAATGGGAAATTGAGTGTGTATCAAATACTTATATAATATGATTCTCAAAACCGGGGCATACTCTGTATTTTATTACTATAATGAGCACGATTAGTAACATGCACTAATTGTGCTCATTTATTCTTTTGTTTATAGCAATCCAAACAAACAAAAAGACAAGTTCGGCGCGCTGGTGAGCGCATGGCTGCGTTGTCGTCCTAGGTGGGCGCTAGCCCACCGTCGTCCTCCGCCTTGCCCTGTACTCACCATCATCGCCTCCTTTTGTCTCCCTGATTATTTGGATTGCTATAGTTTCCTGTCGAGAAAGAGAAAAAATAAAAAATATTCAAAAAAATACCGTTGCATCGGACGGGAAAAAGTTGTATAATGATGGCATTATAGCATAAGAAGACGGAGGTGGGCGGAATTTTATTCCTCATCCCATTGGCTGCCGGAAAAATCCTCTATATAATTCAGATATTCCTCGCGGCTGCGCACGCAGATTCCTTTCTTCAAGCGCGCGACCGCGTCGTCTGGCAGGGCGGAAAGATCGGCGGGCCATAGCTCATCGGGAACGGCGGCGTCTCCTGTGAAAACGCCAATGCTTCCGTGGTAGAGCCTGATTACCTTGACCCCGAACGCTTCGTCGGAAGGGGATAGTATCGCCGGGTGCTGTGCGGACAACGGAGCATCCGCATGATTGACGGGCGGACGGTAAGCAGCCGCTGAAGCGAGCGAATATACCGAGGCGGAAAACGCAGCAAAAGACAGAAAGAGCGGAAAAAGAGCTTTTTTGTTCATATTCTTTTCTCCTTTAGAAATGACATCAGCAATGAAACGAGGCTTCCATAGAGAATTATGGTCGTTTTAATGTTTTTTGATACTTATTTTTGAAAAATTTTTACGATGGTTACAAAAATATTAAAT
>CACYEJ010000502.1 GCA_902773395.1 uncultured Ruminococcus sp. | reverse complement strand
TTTAGTAATGCTGTATTATGATGAGTGTGTTCTGAGTATTTTGTTAATTGTTTATAACATAACTGCTTTTAAATTGCCTTTTTTGTCTATTCCTATTGACAAAACTTTTAATTTAAGTAATAATATAATTACAACTATTTTTCATGAGTAAAGCTGAATAAATACAATTCTAATATATATGTATATTTTATCTGTTTATGCTTTACAAGAAAAAAGGAGTAAAGGAAATGTCATTGAAAGAAAATATTTTAGAAGAACTTGAAAAAAAGTCCGAGCTTTATGTTTCAGGTCAATTTCTTGCCGAAAAGTTCGGGGTATCACGAAATGCTGTCTGGAAAGCTATTAACCAAATCAGGGACGACGGCTGTAAAATTGCATCTGTTAATAACAAGGGATATCGGCTTATCTCGATAAACGAACAACTTTCTGATATTAAAATTTCAGAGTCTTTGTCGGAACAATCCAAGGGTTTGAAGCTTATAATGTTAAAATCGGTTGATTCCACAAACAACGAAGCGAAGCGTATGACAGCCAACGGCTTTAGAGAAAATGCTCTGATTGTTGCGAACGAGCAGACGAAAGGCAGAGGACGTCTTGGCAGAGAATTTTATTCACCTAAAAACACAGGCATATATATGTCTTTTCTGTTAAGTACAGATGTGAAAATTTCTGATGCTGTTCAGATCACAACTGCTACTGCTGTTGCTGTAGTACGTGCTATTGAATCGTTGACCGATTTGCGTCCGATGATAAAATGGGTTAATGACGTGTATCTCGGTAACAAAAAGGTGTGTGGTATTCTGACTGAAGCTGTTACTGATTTTGAAACAGGTTTGGTGCAGAGCCTTATTATAGGTATAGGGATCAATATTTCTACAGAGGATTTTCCGGACGATATAGCCGGCACAGCTGCATCTATTAATATAAACGGTTTGTCCAGAAATAAGCTTGTTGCAGCAGTTGCAAATGAATTAATTTATATTTGCAGTAATATTGAAAACAAAGCGTATATAAAAACTTATCGTGATCATTCTTTGATTATCGGTAAATCTATAGACTATTACAGAAATAATATTAAGTATAATGCTATTGCTGTTGATATAGACAATAATGGCGGATTGATTGTGAAGCTTCCAAACGGAAGAACAGAGGTGCTAAATAGCGGTGAGATTACTATTAGGCTGCGTTAATCTATAGAAAAGTGTTTTGGAGAATGCAGCCTAATGCGAACGATTGGGGTAAATCATGAGAACAATTGAGATAAATAAAAACGATGCAAACCAGCGGTTGGACAAATTTTTGACAAAAAGATTCAAGACTCTGCCCAAAGCTTTGATGTACAAATATATAAGAACAAAGTATATCAAAGTAAACGGTAAACGCTGCGAGATATCAACTAAACTAAACGAGGGCGATGTGATTACATTATATATTAAAGATGAATTCTTTGATGCTCCTCAGTATGATACATATGATTTTCTTAAAGCACCCGTCAATCTGGATATTGTCTATGAGGACGAAAATATTATCCTGTTGAATAAGCCAACGGGACTTCTGTGTCACCCTGATGAGAATTATCATTTTGATTCGCTGCTTGCTCGGTTGCAGCATTATCTTTATGATAAAAAGGAATATGACCCTAAATCTGAAAATTCCTTTGCACCTGCACTTGCGAATAGAATTGACAGAAATACAGGCGGCATAGTAATTGCTGCAAAGAATTCGGAATCACTTCGAATTCTCAATCAAAAAATTAAGGATAGAGAGTTAAAGAAGATTTACCTTTGTGTTGTTCATGGAATTCTAAAAAAGAAGCAGGCTTTGCTGACCGATTATCTCGAAAAGAATGAAAAGCAAAATAGAGTGTACATATCTTCAAAGCCCACTCCGAACAGCAAAACTATAAAGACAAAATATAAAGTATTGGACGAATTCAATAATATGAGCTTGGTTGAGATAGAACTTTTAACAGGCAGAACACACCAGATTCGTGCTCATATGGCTTATATCGGGCACCCTCTTGTAGGTGACGGAAAATACGGTACAAATAAGCAAAACAAGAATGTGTCACTAAAGTGGCAGGCATTATGTTCCTATAAGCTGCAATTTGATTTTGAAACCGATGCCGGTATACTGGAATATCTCAACGGCAAGTCTTTTGAAATAAACGATATATGGTTTTGGAAATATATTAAAAGGTAATTACTGTATAATGTGTCTGAGTATGATAAAGCTTAGGCACTTTTGATTTTTTTTTCGTGAAAATAAATCGCAATACTATTTACGATCCTCAATTTAAAATACTATACACAAACGATTTCAATGCTTAAAACTTGTTTTATCAAAAAAGTTTGTAAAAAAAATGCACGATTTAGCCTAGTTGTCTATTGAATATTTTTAAAAATTATTTTATAATATATTGTGTTGGTTGATTTGCTCAAAAGTCACCAGCAAGATTTGTGAAAGGTGTGATGGAAATTTATGACAAAAATTGACGACACTGTTCGTCGAGAAACCGTCTATATAGCTGTTTGGGTAGTTATTTTGAGTGTTATTCTTCAAGCAGTATTTCTTGTAGTCGGTCAGTGGAGCTTTGGCGTTCTTGTTAGCAATTTTCTGTCGGCAGCAGCTGCAATCGCAAATTTTCTGCTGATGGGAATTACCATTCAAAAAGCTGTCAATAAGGAACAAAAGGACGCTGCCCAAATGATGAAGTTTTCGCAGTCGGGCAGAATGTTTATGCAGTTTGCCGCAGCGGCTGTGGGTGTGTTGTTTTTTAACCCTATTACGGCAATTGTTCCGTTGTTTTTTCCACGCATCGCTATTGTGTTCCGTCCCTTTATCGGAAAGAAAACAGATGAAGAGGTTAAGGAATAATCAATTCAGAGAATATTAAAAATTCTTCTGAGATTAAAATGCAATGCGCAGACTTTCTAAGTCATATACGCATTGTAAAAGGGTGGTGAATTAAAAAAGTGAAAAAAGAAAAAGGCAGCTTCCACGCTGTAGATATATTGCTGCTGGTACTTACCTTATTGCCTTTGATTTGCGGAATGTTGCTTTATGTACTGCTTGAGCCTTCCTCTGAGGGAATAGAAATTGCCGGAGCAAAAATCTACTTTACCATTAAAATGCCGATTCAGGATCTGCCTATTACGGAATCTCAGGTTAATTCGTGGCTGGTTATTATTTCCGTATTCTTCCTGTGCCTGTACCTGACTCACGGAATCTCGGCAACTCACCCGACTCGCAGACAACACTTCGTGGAGCTTGCGATTGAAAAATCAGAGAGTCTGGTAATCAATAATATGGGCGAGTATTTTAAGGATTTTGCGCCGTTTGTAGGGGCGATCATGCTTCTTTCTGTGTTCTCCAGTCTTCTGACGCTGATAGGACTTTTCCCGCCTACTTCTGATTTGAATGTTGTTGGCGGCTGGGCAGTGCTTACTTTTATTCTGATCACGTACTATAAGTTTAAATGCGGCCCTGTGCATTATCTGAAAAGCTTCGGAGATCCTGTGCCTTTCCTTGCACCCCTCAATATTATCAGTGAGGTTGCAACGCCTGTGTCTATGGCTTTTCGTCATTATGGCAACGTGCTTTCTGGTACCGTAATCTCGGCTTTGATTGCCGCCGGATTGCAGGGGCTTACAAAGATGATCTTCGGAAATCTACCAGGATTTTTGGGTGAGTTCCCATTTTTGCAGATCGGTCTTCCTGCGGTGCTGTCGGTATATTTTGACTTGTTCAGCGGCTGCTTGCAGGCGTTTATCTTCGCAATGCTCACCATGCTGTATATAGCAACGGGATTCCCGGAAGAGGATTACAAGGAGAAGCTAAAAAAGAAAAATGCTAAGCTGAAAGCTCAAAACGGCTGATTTATTGCAGCTTCAAGCTTTATTAATGCAAAAAACAGAATTATTCAATTCTACAGAACAATAAAAAAGGAGTAATAAATTATGGAATTAGCACTTGGTATTATTTTAGGCTGCTGCGCTTTGGGCGCAGGTATGGCAATGATCGCCGGTATCGGCCCTGGTATCGGTGAAGGTAACGCAGTTGCAAAGGCATGTGAGGCTATCGGCCGTCAGCCTGAGTGCAAGGGAGATGTAACAACAACTATGCTTATGGGTTGCGCTATTGCCGAAACAACCGGTCTTTATGCGCTCGTTATTGCAATTCTTCTTATCTTCGTTGCACCGGGCAGATTTGTTAATATCCTTGTTGACACAATGTCTAAGCTTGGTTAATTTTAGGAGTAGATCATTATGCAATCATCAGATATTGTATCCGTTAATATTTGGCAGATTCTAATATCTCTTTTGAATCTATTGATCTTGTTTATGATTCTCAAAAAATTTCTGTATAAGCCGGTAAAAAACGTGCTTGCGCAGCGTCAGCAGCTTCTCGACGAACAGTTTGAGAAAGCCGAGAAAGCCGAGAAAGACGCAAAAACTGCTAAGAAATCATATGAGGAAAAGCTTGCCAATGCAAAGAATGAAGCTTCTGAAATTCTCAAAGCCGCTAATAAAAAGGCTGAACGCAGGAGTGATAAGATTGTAGCTAACGCAAAGCAGAAAGCCGATGATATAGTTCGTCAGGCCCAGAACGATGCGAAGCTTGAAAAGCAAAAGGCACAGTCTGAAATCAAACATGAGATCACCGAGGTTTCCACAATGCTGACCGAGAAGCTTCTGGAAAGGGAGATAAACTCTGCCGATCACAGAGATTATATAAATTCGTTTATTGAGAAAATAGGTGAGGACGATGACTGAAACCAGTAAGGAGTATGCAGTCGCTCTGTTTGAGCTTGCAGCAGAGGAGCAGATTGAGAAAACTGTTTCCAACGGCTTGAAATTAGTGTCGAGAATACTTAGGGAAACACCAGAGTATCTTGATCTCCTTGCATCGCCGAATATTCCTATTAAGGATAGATTAGATGCAATCGACAGGGCTTTCTCTGACGGCGTTCATGAATATGTGGTGTCGTTTTTGAAGGTGCTTTGCGAGAAAAATAATGTAAGGTATATTCATAAAATTATTGAGGATTACGAAGACCTTTACCACGCAAAGGACGGCATCTCAACAGCAAGAGTCATCAGTGCTGTTCCGCTCAAAAAAGCCGAAAAAGAAAATCTCAAGGCAAAATTGGAAAAAATGTGCGGACATACCGTTATTATGGAGTGCATTGCAAACCGTGCGATTTTGGGCGGCGTTATCGTTCATATTGACGGTAAGGTGCTGGACGGCAGCCTCAGACGCAGACTGCACGATATTAAAGAAAAAATTGAAACATAATTAAGAGAATATTTTACAAAACATATATTCTGTTTGTAAAAGGAAGTGATTGGTAAATGAGTCTGAAGCCTGAAGAGATCAGCAGTATTATAAAGGATCAGATCAAAAACTATAAATCAAGAATAGAAATGGCAGAAACAGGTACCGTAATTCTTGTCGGTGACGGTATTGCAAGAGTATATGGCTTGCGTGAGTGTATGTCCAGTGAGCTTCTCGAATTTGAGGACGGTACATACGGTATGGCTCAGAACCTTGAAAATGAAACCGTTTCTGTTGCGATTCTATCCGACAGCAATAATATCCGAGAGGGTACAACGGTCAGACGTACAGGCCGAGTACTTTCTGTTCCTGTTGGAGATGCTCTGCTAGGCAGAGTTGTAAATGCCCTTGGTGAGTCTATCGACGGCAAGGGTCCGGCAAAATGCTCTGCTACTCGTCCGATTGAAAGCGAGGCACCGGGCATTATCGAAAGACAAAGTATTTCAAAGCCAATGCAGACGGGTATCAAGGCAATTGACAGTATGATTCCGATTGGCAGGGGTCAGCGTGAGCTTATTATCGGTGACCGTCAGACA
>CACYEJ010000501.1 GCA_902773395.1 uncultured Ruminococcus sp. | reverse complement strand
TCGCCGCTATAATCGAAGACAGAGTTGCTCCCAAAAACGAGAAAATGACCGGCGGCTACACGGGCTTCCTTTTCTACGATGAGAACGGTATGCCTCTCGTCGCTATGCACTGGGAACATCGTTTCACCAACATGGTCAACCGCTACAACGAGATCTATAAAGTCCAAATGCCCAACATCACCCCGCACGTCTGCCGACACACCTACTGCAGCAATCAAGCAAAAGCGGGCATGAATCCGAAAACGCTGCAATATCTCATGGGGCACAGCGACATCGGCGTTACGCTGAATGTTTATACTCATCTCGGACTGGAAGACGCTGCCGAGGAGCTTAAGCGGATGGAGGATTTGGAGAATGCGAGGAGGGAGGTGGAGAGGTAACCTAATAGGATAGAGGTGGAATCAAAAAAGTATTGAAATATAGTTTAAAAACACCGTATATCTTAGAGACTTATTTGATAATTGTAACTTAACCTTATTATAATTAGTAAATATTCGTTTTATAAGATAGACATTTGACAAAAAATTGCAAAACAGTTATAATGTATTGTGTAATACACCATTACCTCGGCGAATTGACCGCATAAAAAAAGACCCGTTAAGGGTCTTTTGGGATCACACACTGTGATGGCTGCACAGGCAGCGATTTGGATAAATCTTTATTTGAACTTATAGTGTAATCTCATAAGGTAGTGAGATCATATGTATTATAGCATTATATACTTAATTTGTCAAGGAGGTCTATTGTGAAAAAACAAAATAATATTGATTATTATGTCGGGCTTGATATCGGAACGTCTTCTATCGGCATGGCTGTGACCGATACAGAGTACCATGTTCTGAAATACAAAGGAAACGCGATGTGGTTTGTTAAGCTGTTTGATGAAAGTGTTGGTGCCGCTGAAAGAAGAGGTTTTCGTACATCCTCACGCCGAACAATGCGTATTCGCCAGCGTATTGATCTCCTTCAGACCATTTTTAACGAGGCTATTGCTCAAAAGGATCCAGCTTTTTTTCAGAGACTGAACGAAAGCAATTTGTACAGAGAGGATAAGTCGGTAAAGACACCATTCGCTGTTTTTGCCGATCCGGGATTTACCGATAAAGAGTATCATGCTGCTTATCCTACGATTTATCATCTCAGAAAAGAACTGATTAATAATAATGAGCCTCATGATATCAGACTTGTGTATCTTGCGATACATCACCTGATAAAGCACAGAGGACATTTTTTGTTTGATTCTCTCAATACCGATGAGGTCGGTTTGTTTGAAAAGGTGTTCAGAGAGCTACAAACATATTTGCTCGATGAATATTCCATTGAGATTGATTGTGACGATCCCGAGGATCTTGGAGCTGTTTTGAAAGATCGTTCCAAGGGTGCCGCAAACAAATATCTTGCGAGCATGAAGATTTGCGGGATCAACAAAAAGCTTCACCCAAAGGAAGCCGCCGTTCTTGCGCTTATCTGCGGCAAGAAGGAGAAAGCGTCGGTATTGTTTGGTGAAGAGATAACGGTGGAAGACAAACCTGTTACTATCGATCTTACAGGTGATTTTGAAAAGTGGTCAGACGATTATTCAAGCGCTCTGGGTGATAGATTTGAGCTTATTGAGCAGCTTAAGGCAGTTTATGATTGGTCGGTATTGGCAGACATTCTTGCAGGAGAGACCTCTATATCCGAAGCAAAGGTGAAAGCATTTGAAAAGCATAAAAGCGATCTTGCACTTCTGAAAAAGTATATAAAGGAGCGCTGTCAGGAAAAGTACAAAGAGGTTTTCAAGACGAGCAAGAAAGGGTTGAACAATTACACTGCTTACAGCGGTATGATAAAACATAACGGGAAGACTGGCGTCCTTGCGCATTCGTGCGGACAAGTGGATTTTTGCGACTATCTGAGAAAGCTCTTTAAAGATCTTTCTCAAGAAGGATATGAGGAGATGTTTGCCGAAATCGAGGCTAAAACATTCATGCCAAAGCAGCGCATCGGCGATAACGGTGTTATCCCAATGCAGCTGAATCGAGCAGAGCTTGAAAGGATACTGCAAAACGCAGAGAGATATCTGCCGTTTCTTTGCGTGCGAGACGAGAGCGGCCTGACTGCCTCCGAGAAGATTATGAAGATATTTGATTTTCGTATCCCTTATTATGTCGGACCTCTCAATAAACACAGCGGTCATGCGTGGCTCACCAGGAAGGAAGGCAAGATATATCCGTGGAATTTTGAAAGCGTTGTTGATATCGACGCTTCTGCGGCAGAATTCATCAACAGGATGACAAGCAAGTGCACATATCTGCATAATGAGGATGTTTTGCCCAAAGATTCTGTGCTGTACTGTAAGTTCATGACACTCAATGAGCTCAATAATCTTCGCATCAACGGAGAGAAGATCAGCGTGGAGATGAAACAGACAATATATCGTGAAATTTTTCTGAAAAGAAAAAAGGTGACAAGAAAAGCTCTTGAGAAATTCTTCCGTTCGTTCGGCTATGATGAAGTTGATATCACCGGTATCGACGGCGATCCTAAATCATGCATGAGGTCGTATATAGAACTTAAAGACTTCGGTTTTACCGAAGATGAGATGGACGAGGTCGTTAAGCTGACAGCAATTTTCGGCGACGATAAACAGCTTCTGAAAAGAAGACTTCGTGAGGAATTCTCCGGCAAGCTTGATAATGAGGCTATAAGAAGAATCAGTCGTTTGAGATTCAGCGGTTGGGGCAGGCTCTCGCGCAAATTCCTATGCAGAATATACGACGCGGATCCCGAAACAGGAGAAGCGTTCAGCATCATTGACGCTCTTTGGGCAACCAATGATAACCTGATGATTCTGCTTGGCTCTAAGTATGGATTCGCAAAGCTCGTTGAGCAGGAAAACTGTGTCGATGCAGAAAAAACTCTGACGGAGATAGTCGATTCTCTGTATGTTCCGCCGCAGGTAAAAAGACCTATCATTCAATCGGTAAGAATGATGAAAGAGGTCGTCAAGGTAATCGGCAGACCTCCGAGAAAGATATTTGTTGAAATGACGCGCTCAGAGGGAGAAAAGGGCAAAAGAAAGGATAGCCGCAAGGACGATCTTGTAAAGCTGTACAAAGCGTGCGGCAGAGATTCGGGCGAGCTTTTTGAGCGGTTGCAGGGAGTTGATAACAGCGCCTTACGACGTGATCGTTTATATTTGTACTTTACTCAGTTCGGCAAATGTATGTACACTGGTGAGGACATTTCTTTTGATTCTTTGTTTGACAGCAATGTTTATGATATCGACCATATTTATCCTCGCTCAAAGGTAAAGGACGACAGTTTGAATAACCGTGTTCTTGTTAAGAAGCAGGTCAATGCTCAAAAGACAAACGACTATCCTCTGCCTCGTGAAACGCGCGAAAAAATGCTGACGCACTGGAGATTCCTGCTTTCAAAGGAGCTTATCTCAAAGGAGAAATTCAAGCGCCTTACTCGCTGTGAACCGCTGACAGATAACGAGCTTTCAGATTTTATAGCAAGGCAGCTTGTTGAAACATCGCAGTCGACCAAAGCAGTAGCTCAGATCTTCTCGCAGATGTATCCGGATTCCGATATAGTGTATGTAAAGGCACGCAATGTTACGGAGTTCAGACAAAAGTACGACTTGCTCAAATGCCGAGCTGTTAACGACCTCCATCATGCAAAGGATGCTTATCTGAATATTGTTGTAGGCAATGTTTACGATGTTCTTTATACCAGGAATAAGGCAAACTTTATAAAGGGTCTGCAGACAAAGAAATACAGCTTGAATAAGTTGTACTCTTTTGACATTCCCGGCGCATGGGCGAGTGAAAGCGACGAGAGCCTTTTGATCGTGAAAAAGACAATGAACAAGAATAATATCATATATACCCGATATTCTTCCTGTCAAAAAGGAACTCTGTTTGATATACAGCCGATAAAAAAGGGACTGGGGCAAGTACCTCTTACTGGTGCAGGACCACGATCCTTAACCCAAAAATACGGCGGATACAACAAGGCGGCAGCTGCTTACTTTGTGCTTGTAAAGTGCAAGGGTAAAAAGGGCAAGGAAAGCCTTAAGATGCAGCCGATTAATTTGTATCAGATCGGTGAATTCGAGGCATCTCCCGTGAAATTCCTGGAGGAAAAGCTTGAGCTGTGCGAGCCTGAAATCCTTATCAGCCGTGTTAAGTACAATTCCTGTATTTCAATCGACGGATTCCGTATGCATTTATCGAATAAGCAGGGAGTGTCATTGGGATACAAGCCGGGTATGCAGCTTGTCCTTGG
>CACYEJ010000500.1 GCA_902773395.1 uncultured Ruminococcus sp. | reverse complement strand
GCTGATATTCACTTTTTGAAGTTTATCACTCATCATTTATCTCCCTAAAAATCTATAAATAAGTAGGAATTATTCAGCCAAACGACTGCAATTAAACTATAGTAGCGTCAGGCAATACGCAATTTCCCCAGAATTTTGTGTCCCATACAAAGTTGTGCAGCTGATTCTTGGAAACAACCTCAAACGCCAAAGCACGCTTCACAACATCATGCCTGATCTGAGAGCCTGCCCCGCTGGGCTCCAGTGCAATTATCTTAAGAATATATTTGGAAGGCGCAAGAGCCGACGTGTTGATCTCAAACGAACACGCATTTTCACCGACCCCTGTATCAACTCTTTCGCTCATAGAAGTCGCTATAGCCGTCATATCCTGCAGATAAATGCAAAAGCGAAAATGCAGATTCTGCATTTCTTCTTTTTGAGAGAACCACAACTTAAATTTAAGCATTTCACCGAATGTAAGGATATTCGATTCATTAAGCAGCTCTATCGAATTCATTACAATATTCTCAGTGCTAGCTGAAGCATCGCGTTCCGGAGCTAAATCGTACACTTTCTTTTCTTCAAGACCGCTTCCAAGGTATAATGCGATCGCTTCCTCTACGTTTCCGTCAAAAACAATCATTCCATGATCCAAAACGATACATCTTTCACACAATGTTCTAATAGTGTTCATATTATGGCTCACATAAAGAATTGTTCTGCCCTGATCCTTAGATACGCGCGACATCTTTTCCAGACATTTCTTCTGAAATGCCATATCACCGACTGCCAAGACCTCATCCATCATCATGATCTCGGAATCAAGATGGGCTGCAACCGAGAATGCCAGCTTTACATACATTCCTGAAGAATAACGCTTAACGGGCGTATCAATAAATTGTCTGCACTCGGAGAAATCAATAATATCCTCGATTTTTGAGGCAATCTCCTGCTTTGTCATACCGAGAATAGCACCGTTCATATAAATATTCTCACGACCTGTTAATTCAGGGTGAAATCCGGTGCCAACCTCAAGCATGGAAGCGATTCGACCGTTCATCTCAATGGAGCCGGTACTCGGAGCCGTTATCTGAGAGATCAACTTTAAAAGCGTTGATTTACCCGCGCCGTTATGCCCAATGATACCGACTCTCTCTCCCTCATGGACCGTGATATTGATATCCTTTAGCGCAAGGAATTCTTCGCCTGTATGTCCTGTATCTTTACTGTCTACCGCTTTTGTCGGATCGTCAAGTCCCTTTCGTGCAGCTCTACGCCGTTGGAGTTCATCTCGCAAAGTGGTACCGCCAATCATTCCCAAACGGTATTTTTTTGATACATCTTTTATTACCAGTATTTCATTATCCATATTACTTCACCGTACTTGGGATACACATTAAACGGTATCCATAAATGTCCTCTCAACTTTATTGAATTTCATAATTCCAAGCAATGCAAGCACTATTGTTACTATCCAGCTAACAATCAACGCCGGGAAATCTACGCTTCCTGCTTCACCGCCTAAAAAGCCGTATCTTGCCAATTCTATTACGGGAGTCATTGGATTGAAACGGGCAATCCAATACAGGACAGAGCCCTCACCGAAAAGCTTCAGCGAATACGCAACCGGGGTTCCGTACATCCACAGAGACATGCCGAATCCGACAAGGAACTGCAAGTCACGGTATTTCGTCGTTAACGCGGAAATGATAGTACCGACGCCAAATCCCAAGGCAGCCATTTGAATAATCAAAACCGGATAAGCAAGCGCCCAGAGGTTAATGCCAATAGAATATCCGGGAATAAATAAAAAGATGATTAAGAAAACTACAAACATGATAAATTGGATACCAAAACTGATCAGCTGACTGAATACCGTTGATATTGGCATACACAATCTCGGGAAATACACCTTTCCCATTACACCGCTGTTCGCTACGAACGTGTTGGATGTGCCCGTTAAGCAGCCGGAAAAGTAGCCCCATGTAATGTTACCGCACATATAAAACAGAAAAGTCGGTACAGCACCGCAATCGGCTAACTTAGCAACATTACCGAATACAAAAGTAAACACTACCGTTGTCAGCAGCGGTTGGATAATGGCCCATGCAGGACCGAGAATCGTCTGCTTATATTGGGAAACAAAGTTTCTTCTCACCAAAAGGAAAATCAAATCCCTGTATTTTACCACTTCCTTTAGGTTTAATCTGATCCTTTTGTCATCAGATAAGATTTTCTTATAATACTTTCCTTGTTTCAATGCTTAAAACCCCACATTCAATTTATCTCTTAACTACGCTTTACCAAATAAAACATAACTCATAAGCTAAAAGCCGATATTCAATTTAGCTCTTAACAAACCACACAAGTATATGTTTATTTTTGCCATATAAAAATACTTTTTAGATGAACCATGTACAGTATCAATATCCTTGAAAGTCAATC
>CACYEJ010000499.1 GCA_902773395.1 uncultured Ruminococcus sp. | reverse complement strand
TGATAAAAAAATCTATATCTTTTTGAAATTCTTTAGGAAGTACCCCAAAAATTTTTGTTAATTATTATATATAACAATATTTAATTGCAAGACAGCATTAAAAAAATAAGAAACATCTTGATAAGCTATTTTATCTAAAGGTGTTTCTTTTTTTGTGCATGAAATATATGTATAACTATAATAAATTATTTTTTTGAGAATTGATGCTGTCTATCAATATTTTTCTTAATCTGTTCGAATGTTACACCATATCTGACAGCAATATCTCTAGCATAGCTCACACCCTGAGGAGGAGCAATAGAAACCTTAAACGAACGAGCACCATTCTCAACTCCTGTAATTAGACTTTCAACCCTACTTGAGCCCTCAGATGATTCATTTAACGTGTCAAGATTTCTAGCTAATTCGTGCATATGCGTATTAAAAATCGTTCTTGTTCCGATATATCTCATTGCTTTAACAACGTCTTTGGCAATATAAAGACCTTCCGCAACATTTGTTGTTGCCAAGCTTTCATTAAACAAGAGAATACTCTTGTCGGTTGCCATATTAAAGATCTGTGCAATACGCTGTGATTCCTCTCCAAGTCGTCCGAGATCAACTGTGTCATTTTCATCAGCCGGAAAATGCGTAAATATATTGTCGCAGGGACTAAAACGAAAGCTTTTCGCAGGCACATAAATTCCGTTTTGAGCAAGTAAAAATGCAATGCCAACTGCTTGAGTAAACGTTGTCTTACCGCCACGGTTTGGACCGGTCATAATGTAAATTCTGCCTTTATCAGAAAATTCAAAATCATTACCAACAATGTCGATTTTTTCGCCTCTAGCCACTTTTATAGCAAGCTTTAGGTTGTAGATATCCTCAGTATAAAGTGCTCTTTCACCAATCGGGAGTACCTCAGCTTTACATAGGTTTAACCCTTTTGCCTGAATTTTTTCAATCAAGTCAGCCCAACGAATATAGAAAATAATTTCCGGTACAAGTGAAACAAGCGTAAAACCACTTATGCTGATATATTTTTGCAGCATAGCCTTTGTATCACGGACAATTTTCTTGACAATAGCAGTAACAGTTCTCGCAAGGTTTGAGGAAAGCTGATCAGCACCGGTAGGAGCCTCGTTCGTCACAATGCGAATATCCTTCTGGGCACCAGATACAACCTGTCCTATACCTACTTTTGCAACTAAGGGATTTTGTGGGTGGTAAGACTTCATACTGGAAAACATTGGGTTAGAGTTAAGATCATCGTCTTGTTTTACTTTGCCCATAAAGTTTTTTAGCAATCCGCTGTCAGAAATCAGAAAAGTATTAAGTGATATGATGCCTGCATTAGCCGGTCTAAGCATATTATCGAGATTTACACCAAGCGTAATACTCTTTATTTGTTGAGCTTTTGCAAGTGTTTCGGCAATATCCTTTTTAACCTCCGGAAAACCGCTGTTGTCGTGAATATCGGTAACAATTTTTCTAAGCTCAAGAAGTCCCTCAGAATGAAGCTCAATCTTTTCCAGAGATTCTTTGATTTGAGTGATACAATTTACATAGCCGTCAATTTCACGAAGTCGGTTTATTAGCTGCCATAGATCAGAAGCGTCGGTGTCTTTTTGAAATTTTTCAATCTCACGCAAATCTCCAAGCTGTGAGAGAAGCTGCTCTAAATCTGTTCTGAGAGAAGGATTCTTGTGCAAGTCATCAAAAATATCACGCCTGTACTTTATGACACGTTCGTCATCTGTGATATTAATCATCAAATTCTTTATGCTGTTTTTTTCGAATGTATTAGTTGTAAGTTCATCGCATATGAAATCAATAGATAAGTCGTTTATAGCCTGCTGAGGAAGAGCGGTATATTTTATATCAGCATCGCTTGGTTGTAGTAAACTAAAATCCATAGAAACCTCCTAAATTTATGTACTACATATATAATACCATTATTTGTTTTAAATTTCAATATTAAAGTAATATTTATTTTTTTCTCTTTTGTTTGTAAAAAAATTGTTAATATCAAAATAGGACTTGATTTTTTCCTGGAAATGGTATAGAATATACTTAGCACTCAAAGATAAAGAGTGCTAAATAAGAATTAGACAGATTATTTAAGGAGGAATAAATTTATGACGATTAAGCCACTTTTAGACAGAGTTGTATTAAAAGCTGAAAAGGCAGAGGAAACAACAAAGAGCGGTATTGTTCTTGCAGCTGCGGCTCAGGAGAAGCCCCAGTTTGCAAATGTTGTTGCTGTAGGTCCTGGAGGCGTTGTTGACGGTAAAGAGGTTGTTATGCAGATTAATGTAGGCGACAAGGTTCTTACTAACAACTATGCCGGTACTAAGGTGAAGGTTGACGGCGAGGAGTATACAATTGTTCGTCAGTCAGATATTTTGGCAGTAGTTGAATAATGATAGAATAACTCATTTTAGGAGGTAATAATATTATGGCTAAGCAGATAATTTACGGCGAGGACGCTCGCAAGGCTTTAAAAGCAGGTGTTGACCAGCTTGCAGATACAGTTAAGATTACACTTGGACCAAAGGGCAGAAACGTAGTTCTTGATAAGAAATTCGGCTCACCGCTTATTACAAACGACGGTGTTACAATTGCAAAGGAAATCGAGCTTGACGATGCTTTTGAAAATATGGGTGCACAGCTTGTAAAAGAGGTTTCCGTTAAGACAAACGATGTAGCCGGTGACGGTACTACAACTGCTACACTTCTTGCTCAGGCTCTTATCAGAGAGGGTATGAAGAATGTAACAGCTGGTGCTAACCCGATGATCCTTAAAAAGGGCATTCAGTCCGCCGTTAGTGCAGCAGTAAAAGCAGTAGTTGATAATTCAAAGCAGGTAAGCGGTTCTGCGGATATCGCAAGAGTTGCTACTATTTCATCAGCAGATGAGTACATTGGCAAGCTTATTGCAGACGCAATGGATAAGGTTTCCACCGATGGCGTAATTACAGTTGAAGAATCCAAAACAGCTGAAACATATTCAGAGGTTGTTGAGGGTATGATGTTCGACAGAGGATACATTGCTCCTTACATGGTTACAGACACCGATAAGATGGTTGCTGAGCTTGACGATGCTTTCATACTTATCACAGATAAGAAAATCTCAACAACACAGGATATCCTTCCGCTTCTTGAGCAGATCGTAAAAACAGGCAGCAAGCTCGTTATAATTGCTGAGGACGTAGAGGGCGAGGCTCTTACAACTCTTATTTTGAATAAGCTCCGTGGCACATTCACTTGTGTTGCTGTTAAGGCACCGGGATTTGGCGACAGAAGAAAGGAAATGCTCCAGGATATCGCTATTCTCACAGGCGGTCAGGTAATCAGCTCTGATCTTGGTCTTGAGCTTAAAGATACAGATATGTCACAGCTCGGACGTGCTAGACAGGTCAAGATTGACAAGGAAAATACAATTATCGTTGACGGTCAGGGTGACTCCGCTGAAATTGCTTCAAGAGTTGCACAGATTAGAGCACAGCTCGAAACAACGACTTCTGAGTTTGACCGTGAAAAGCTCCAGGAAAGACTTGCTAAGCTTGCAGGCGGTGTTGCTGTTATTAAGGTTGGTGCTGCTACAGAAATCGAGATGAAGGAAAAGAAGCTCCGTATTGAGGACGCTCTTGCAGCAACAAAGGCAGCAGTTGAAGAGGGTATCGTTGCAGGCGGCGGTACAGCACTTCTTAATGCTATTCCGGCAGTTGAAGCTGAGCTTGCTAAAGCAGAGGGTGACGAGAAAACAGGTGTTCAGATTGTACTCAAGGCACTCGAAGAGCCGGTTCGTCAGATTGCTGCTAATGCAGGTCTTGAAGGTTCCGTAATTGTAGAGAACATCAAGAATTCCGGTAAGGTTGGATATGGCTTTAATGCTTTGACAGAGGAATACGCTGATATGCTCACAGCAGGTATCGTTGATCCTACAAAGGTTACACGTTCTGCACTTGAGAATGCAGCTTCTGTTGCTTCAATGATTCTTACAACAGAGTCACTTGTTGCCGATATCAAGGAGCCAATGCCGCCGGCACCACCAGCACCGGATATGGGTGGAATGTATTAATCAAAAATTAATTTATATAAAATAAATGGCAGATATGTAAGACAAATGTTTTATATATTTGCCTTTTGTTTTTTTATAATTTCGTTGCAGGAACAAATTCTTAAAATAAGGGGTTGATAAAAGTGGCGGAGAGTGGTATTATTAAAATAGAGGAGTAATCCATATACCTGTTTAAGAGGAAATAAAATAAGGGAGATGATTTTTTGAAATTAAAAGAGGGGTTTATTACCTATGTGACTGATGGTGAGCAGCTTATGGTTGCGGCAGGTTCTTCTGCAAATATTTTTCATGGACTTGTACGCAGCAACGAAACAGCAGCTTTTATTGTTGATGCTTTGAAAGAGGAAACAACTTTGGAGAATATCGTTGATATGCTTGAGAATGAATACGATGCTCCAAGAGATATTATTGCACGAGATACTAGGATTATTATTGAAAAGCTTCGTAAAATTGGTGCTTTAGATGAATGAAAATAAAACATTAACCTATGAGGATATTCTGAATAAGCATGGAAAGCTTGTTTATAAAAATGTCGGCACAAGCATGATGCCGCTCCTCAGAGAAAACCGTGACTTGATGATTATTGAAAAGCGTACTCTGGAACGTTTGAGAAAATATGATGCGGTTCTGTATAAGTCAAAAGGCGGCAGATATATTCTCCATAGAATAATTAAAGTCAGAAAAGATGATTATGTGATTTGTGGTGATCATTGCTATCATCGTGAATTTGGAATTAAAGATGAGCAGATTCTCGGCGTACTCA
>CACYEJ010000498.1 GCA_902773395.1 uncultured Ruminococcus sp. | reverse complement strand
GAGCTCGGTATTTCTGTAAAGACAACTTCTTTGACAAACGTTGTTGACGGCGCTACAAACACAATCGTTACAGGTGACGGCGATGAGGATAAGGCTGAGGCTTACATCTTCATTGACACAGATGTTCTTTGCAACCATACACCTGCTGATACAGATACTCCTGTAGCTACAGATACAGACAAGCCTGTAGTAACAGATACAGATAAGCCTGTAGTAACAGATACAGACAAGCCTGTAGTTACAACAGATACAGAGAAGAAGACTTCTGATTCTGATAAGAAAGAGTCTAGAGATCCTTCAAGTGAGAGCAAAAAGGATTCTTCTTCATCAAGCAAGACTTCTTCTACTTCTACAACAACTGGTTCAACTGCTACAGTTCAGACAGCTGGTACATTCGCAGTTATTTCACTCGTAGTTATCCTCATGGCTGCTGCTGGTGTTGTTATCCACACAAGAAAGAAGACTGAAGAATAATTTAAATTAACTAACTGGGTTTAGTAACTTAGCTGAATTTATTCCCCTTAGATTCGTTCTAAGGGGAGTTTTTCATTTTCTTTTAGGTATTGTATTATAATAAATAAATTTGTTGGAGCGATAAAAAAAGTTTATTTTCAAAAATTTCCCTAAACCTCTTGCAATATCTTTAATTTATTGTTATAATAATACTGTATGTTGATTTAATTTTAAATACAAAAAGGATGGTTACAATGGTTAAAGCTATTGTCGGTGCCAACTGGGGTGACGAGGGTAAGGGTAAAATTACCGACTGCCTCGCTCAGAAGTCCGATATCGTTATTAGATTCCAAGGCGGCAGCAATGCAGGTCATACTATTATCAACAATTATGGCAAGTTTGCGTTGCATCAGCTTCCGTCGGGCGTATTCTATGACCACACTACAAATATTATCGGAAATGGTGTCGCTTTCAGCGTGGATAATTTTGTGAAAGAAATGGCACATCTAAGAGAGAATGGCGTTAATCCGAAGGTTCTTATCTCCGACAGAGCTCAGATCGTTATGCCTTATCATATTGCATTCGATTGCTACGAGGAGGAGCGTTTAAGCTCAAAGAGCTTTGGTTCTACAAAATCTGGTATTGCACCTTTTTATTCGGATAAATTTGCAAAGATTGGTTTTCAGGTGAATGAGCTTTTTGATGACGAGGACGGCTTGAAGGAGAAAATTGCCGGTATTCTTGAAGTTAAAAATGCTATTCTTGTAAATCTTTATCATAAAGAGCCTATTTCCGCTGATGAGATTTTTGATAAGCTTATGGAGTATAAGGCTGCAATTAAGCCTTATGTCGGCGATGCGTTCAAGTTTGTACACGATGCACTTAAAGACGGCAAGACGATTTTGCTTGAGGGTCAGCTTGGTTCACTAAAGGATACAGACTTTGGTATTTATCCTATGGTAACTTCTTCTAATACAATTGCCGGCTACGGTGCTGTTGGCGCAGGTATTCCGCCGTATGAGATTAAGGATATTGTCACGGTTGTAAAGGCATATTCGAGTGCTGTTGGCGCTGGTGAGTTTGTAAGCGAGATTTTTGGCGAAGAGGCTAATCTAATGAGAAATCACGGCGGTGACGGCGGTGAGTACGGCGCTACTACCGGCAGACCAAGAAGAATGGGTTGGCTTGACCTCGTTGCTACACGTTACGGCTGTCAGGTTCAGGGCACTACTGAAGTTGCGTTTACTGTACTTGATGCACTGGGTTATCTTGACGAGATTCCTGTTTGTGTTGCATATGAGCTTGACGGTAAGCAGATTGACTACTTCCCACCGACAACTCAGTTGAAACGCTGCAAGCCTGTTCTAAAGGTTATGAAGGGCTGGAAATGCGATATCTCCGGCATTGCCGAGTATGATAAGCTTCCTAAGGAGTGCAGGGACTATGTTGAGTTTGCGGAGCAGCAGATTGGCTTCCCGATTACAATGGTGTCAAATGGTCCTAAGAGAGAAAATTTGATTTATAGAAAGTAATTTTTAAAGGGTGTGTCCGTGTACATTTCGGACATACCCGATATTTTTAATATGTTATGGTGCAATTATTATGATAAAAAGAATTACAAGTATAGTATTAGCATTATTAATTATTTTATGCTGTACAATTTTTGCTTATGCTGATGAAAATATCGTGCAGACTGGTGACGAGGTTAAGCTCATTTTTACTATTGAAAATGTTCAGAATGTGTCGGGAGTATCCATGCTGTCATTTTACAATAGTGAATATCTTAGTGCTAAGAATATTATATGCAATGGGGGCAGCAGCGAAAATTATATGGGTAAATCCGGTGAGGTGAGGTGGAGCTTTATTGTATACAGCGGCAGAGATTTTGACAGTGAAGAGATTGCCGTTGTGACGTTTGAAGCGATAAAGCCCTGCACGGTGGATTTGCTGAATTTTTCATACAGATGTGATGAAATGTTTGACACTGATGTTAAGCCGATTTCGGATAATCCCAACAGCTTTTTTACGGTGAAAGCGGTGCATAATGGGGTAGAGTACAGCGTTGATGAAGAGGGGATATCTACCGATACAGCCACGGATTATGATAAAGATTCCGACACCAGCACAGATACCAGTGAGGACAATGCACACACAACCGATACGGACAGCGATAAAAAAACTGCAAGCGATACTGATACTGCTTCTGAATCAGTTAAATCCGTCAGTATAAATAATGCTGTATCTCCTGCATCAGTGCAAACGATACAGACTGTCAGCAATCAAGCTGTGAGTGACAGCGTTGCAACATCTGATAATCATAGAGGAACTGTAGAGTATTTGCTGGTGCTTATGGTGTTTTCAATGGTGCTGTTCGGGGAATTATTTAAAAATCAGTGTGTTCGATATTAGAAATATACTTACGGTCATTAAGAATTATACTCACAAGCGTTAAGATTCAGCGTTTTTCTTTTTCAGACCGGCAATTCGCAAGCTCTTGCCTCATTTTGTTTGAATCGGAAGATTTTGTTTTTGGAAGTTGCTTTGAGTTATTTTTCCTAAAGAAAATTTTTTAGTTTCGCTGAGGGTAGTTAATTTTTCTACGCTAATTTGTTTCGTCAGCGACTGGGCTCTGCATTAGGAACACCTGCCAATCAGTCTTCGCCTGGCGGCTTGACTTCTTGGGG
>CACYEJ010000497.1 GCA_902773395.1 uncultured Ruminococcus sp. | reverse complement strand
GATGGTTTTGATATTCTGATCTAAATGACCAGCTGTACCCCGCGCTTTCATCAATCATATGCAGTGTGCCAATGAATGGAGCGTGAGGAGATAATTCTGCAATTCTGATGCTTAGGTTCTTTAAAATGAATTTAGCCTCTTCTTTCAGAAATAGACTGCAGTAAAAGAATGCGGTGATAGTATTACAGTTTTCATCGGAGCAATCGCTTACTCGAAACCAATCCTGGTTGATCGTTCCAATATACTTTGTGTCTGTGTATTTTTGATAGAAAGCCACAAGTGTTTTATCTATGGCCTTTTTTAGAATCTCGGTTTTAAAGCCATAGCCGCGCAGAGGTTTTACTTCCAACTCAAAAGATCTGGACATAGCGCAATATCTCCCCGTGAATGGATTTCGTGCTGAAGTTCAGTTCTCAGCTTATCAAAACGCTCATGAACAAAGGTCTTTTAGCCTATGTAGTACGGTAAGAACTTCTTTTTCGCCCCATTGCAGAGTGCATGACAGGGCAGTAATGAGAGAACTTGTAATGCCTAATGAAGAATTAACCTCTTTGTATTTGTAGCCGGCTTCTAGCATAAAGAACGCTGTCAATGCTTTGTTGATTTTACTGATCTCTTTTTCGGAAAAAGTCTTTTCTACGAGCTGTTTTGCTTGTTCATAAGCATCTGCTTCAACGAATTTTTGATAGAACGGTAACGCATATTCATCGAACGGCATCTTGAAATACTGTTTTTTTATTTCTTCACGAACAAAATGGTTTGGCGTATTAGCCTGATCGATTTGCTTTTTGTACTCGATATACCATGGCTCAGCCTCATATTGCTTAATCAACTTTTTATAGTTCTTCAGCGCATTAAGATTAAATCCTTCGTCACCAAGAAAATGAACAAACTTTTTGGCCTCTTCAATTGTCTGTATGCACATTACAGCTTTTATCAGCAAATCGTCCTGAACTTCAAAGGGACTGACAATTTGAATACCTGCCGGGATATTAAGTGTAAGCTTTGAACAGCCACTGAAAGCATTATCCGCTATTGTTTTTAACGATTGTGGAAGATTGATATTTTCTAAGGACGAGCAATCAGCAAAAGCCTCTGAACCCAGTTTTTCCAAACCTTCTGGCAGAATTACAGTTTCCAATTTGGGCAAGCCTTGGAAAGATTTTGTAATAGCCTTTATTTGTCCGGTTATAGTTACCTCTTTCAGAGTTTCGCAATTGAGAAACAGCTTGGGCGGGAGACTATCAATACTACATGCTATTTCGGCTTTTTCCAGTGCTGTACAATTTGCAAACACGCCGTTGCCAAGCTCTTTCACATTCGACGGAATAATAACCTCGCGAATCGACTTGCAGTTTTTAAATGCTTTATCACCGATACGCTTAACAGAACTACCAATAGAAAGAGTCTTAATTCTTGCACAGTCTATGAAATCTTCATATTTGATTTCTTTAAGAAAACTTGGGATATTTAAGTTTTGTTGGCTGCGGAGGTAGTCCACGATTGCTCGATGTTGATCGTCCTGCCAAGAAGGGTTATAGCTGTTTTGCATAGAAAGGCCAGCGGCGCGTGCATTCAAAACATCGACCAATTCTCCCATTTTTTGCGCTTTAGCGAATTTCAAAATCTCATTAAGATGAGAAATGGGGAGTTCTGAGCCAAGAGCACAATACTTTGTGCCTAATTCTCTGTAATTGTTATAACGCCCCTCAGGATTGTTGAACCAACTGCAAAGAATGATTTTATTATCGAGATCGTAACTGGCATCATATTCGTGAACATCATCCGAGACAGAGTATTCGCCGACACCGTTTGCCTCGATATTCCTGTCAGGGAAAACGGTCGTGACAATTCTGGTTATCAGTGGTGTTACATCTGCAAGATAATAATGCTCAGAATTCCAAACGTAGATGGAAATACCGTTCTTATCAGCGGTTATTTCATCTATGCTGTACCATTCTTTCAGAACGCAGCAAAGCTGATCGACAAGTTCTTTCTCTGACTCTGATACAGAAAAATCGATTCTTAAATTGCTTTCTCTTGACATTTCCGCACTCCTTTTCTGTCT
>CACYEJ010000496.1 GCA_902773395.1 uncultured Ruminococcus sp. | reverse complement strand
TCTATCCTTTTATGGGTAAATTTAATACGGCAATCGTTACATCGAAAAGCCTAAATTTACACCTGAGGTGGATCCCTCTAACTATACTTACACAAATATAGTACCACAAAAATAAATAGTGATGTTTTCTTATCAACAGATTGATTTTTTAGCCCGATAGTTATAATATATTCTCATAGGGGTAAGTAAAATGATTTTACAGATTGTTGTTCTTATTATGGCAATTATAATAACTGCTTTGACGGTTTGGATTGTGGTATCAAAAGGATACCAAAAACAGATTGATGTATTAAAGGGTGAAAATTATGCGCTAAAATCGCAGATTCAAGGTAATGAAAATGTTATAAATGCTGTAAAAAATGAATTTACAAAAATTGCGCAAGAATCGTTAAAAAATCAGCAAGAACAATTATTGAGTGAGCATTCCGTGGACTTAAAACATAGGTTTGACTTATTTAAATCAGAAGAAATCAATCCCCTGTCAAAACTTTTGAAAGATTTCAAAGACAGTATTGATAATTATCAAAAATCGCATCAGATGGAGTCTTTAGATATAAAAAATGCGGTAGCAACGGCAGAAAAATATGCAAAAGCACTTACTACAAACCAGAATGCGCGCGGAGAATTTGGAGAAGATTGGCTCGAACAAATATTGAAGTTTTCCGGTCTTAGCGAAAATGTTCATTACTCAAAACAGTTTGTATCCTCTGGGGTAAAACCTGATTTTATAGTGAATTTGCCTGATGATAAGCATTTAATTATTGATTCAAAAGTTATTTTAAAAAATTACATAGATTATTGCCAGAATGAGGATGAGAGTCTTAAAAAATCATTTATTAGCGATTTGACAAATTGTATAAATAATCTTGCTAAAAAGAATTATGAAGAGATAGAAGAAACAAATCAACCGGGATTTATACTGATGTTTATCCCGATAGAAGCTTGCATAAATACAATCTATACGGATTATGATTTTAAAAAGATTGTGGAACTTGCCAATTCTAAAAATATCATTATCGTGGGAACGGCATCTTTACTTGTAACTTTGCGTCTGATAAATCAGCTTTGGGCTTCCAAAACTCGATATGACAATGTACAAAATATTATAAATGTGGGTGAAAACTTGTATAATAATATTTCTGTTCATGCACAAAATTTAATAAATATCAGAAATTCAATAGAAGGTGCATTTAACTCTATACAATCTGAAATTTCCCGGTTTACAGAACGTCGCAACGGCAGTGTTTTCAAAGAAGCTGAGAAATTAAAACAATTTGGTATAGATGGCAAGGTTGCAAAAACCGGTAAAAAAATCGTAGAAAATTCAATTCCCGAAGAATTTTTGAGCAATGAAGTAATTGAAACAGGAGTTTAAAAAGTATGGAAAACAATAAGCTTTTGAGTTTTGACGGTGTAATCGGACGTAGAGGTTTTATTATAAATTATTTGGCGATTACAGTTATTATATGTGTGGTGTCAATATGTTTGAATATTATACTTTTAACTTTGGCTCCGTCATTATATAATGCCGGATTAAAGGTTATACTGAATACTGCTTCTATTTTTCTTTTGTATCCGTCATTGGAACGTAGAATTAAAGATATTTTTGAACTGAGTGAGCGCGATATGAATTTCTATTTGTTGATGCTTGCTACTATCTTTGGTTTATGTGTCCCTCTGATAAACTTATTTGTTCTAATTGCGTTAATGGCTGCAGAAGGAAAAATTACCGGTAAATTGCCTCGTAGTGAAGTTGTAAGATTTAATTGGGGTGCTTTTTTAGGTACTTGGATTTGGGGCATATTTAACAGAAGTTATAAGACTTTGTTTTTTATACCATTGGCCATTACCCCTGCTGCTATACCGTTTGCTCTAATATGCGGTTTAAAAGGTAATGAGTGGTCATATAAAAATAAACCCGTTGAGAACTTGGAAAAATTCCACGACTCCCAAAGATTACAAGCTGTTATATGGACGATTTTATCTCCGGTATTAAGTATTTTGCTTGCGATTACCATAGCTGTTGGTTCTGTTTCGTATATTAAAAACTTTGAGCAAAAAAATCCGGGGGTTGTTAAAACTAAAGTTGAAAAGGTATTCAAAGCTGTCATCAAAGGTGTCAATTCAGGGTTTTACACTAATTATGAAAAAACTGATGAGGGGTATAAATTCTACGTTGATCCTAAAGTTTGGCTAAAATTGTCTAAAAAAGATAAATCTACATATTATATTTTGGCGGTTTATAATGTGATGATAGAAGAAGGAATATCAACTATTTCCAAAGAGCCCGTAAATAAAATTACCAATATGACAAAATTATACAGTTCATTTAATAACGAACTCTTGTGTGAATGTATTATACCTGAAACAGAGAAGCTGGATATTTCCGAGCTTATGAATGCTATTGAAAAATATATTAAGGTAAACGAATTCCCGTCAAAACCATAAGCGGGTGCAGATGTTTTCAGCGGCTATGCATTACGTGATTGTGCTAGTATTTTGCTTCACCGGTTTGAGTATCAAACTTATATAGATCTTCTTTTCTTATTGAAAGATCTATTGTAGAGCCGACTTGCATATCTGAAGGTAGTTTTGCGCAGCATTTGGATTCTCCGATGTTAAAATATGCAATTTTTTCGCTGCCTAGCATTTCAGAAATCTCAACATTAGCACTGAGTTTTATATCACCGTTTTCAGAAATCATTTTTTCAGGTCGAATACCGTATGTTATGTTTTCATCCAAACCGAGTTCACGTCCGCTTATAAAATTCATCTGCGGTGAACCGATAAACCCTGCGACAAAAGTATTCTTAGGGTGATTATATATTACTTCAGGAGTATCAACCTGTTGTATGTCGCCGTTGTTCAAAATAACAATTCTATCACCCATAGTCAGTGCTTCTGTTTGGTCATGGGTAACGTAAATGAATGTTGTTTGCAGCTTTTGGTGTAATTTTTTTATTTCAGACCTCATTTGAACC
>CACYEJ010000495.1 GCA_902773395.1 uncultured Ruminococcus sp. | reverse complement strand
GAACGTGTGTTTTGACGATTAGTTGGAACATCTGTGAAGGTGAGATTGCTTGGGATAGTGTAGCGACTGTTTTTGTCGGTTACAATTATTGAGCTGGAAGGTGTTTTTTGTGATGTGCTTTGCAGCATAGCTATGATTGAGTTGATATTGACAGCTATAGGTATTGCTGCCATTATCAGCATTAAGAGCAGTACGGCAGCTGCATATTTCTTCATTTTAAGATTCCTTTCTGCATATATTTTTATAAAATTTAAATTAGTGTAAATTTTGAGTTTTTGCTATTGACATAATTTCCGAATTGTTATAATATTGTAACGTAACGGATTACTGTAATGTATTATCCATGAATTATTCAAGCGGTGTGATTGTGCTTCGGTTTGTTGAGTATTGTCATCACGGCATATTAATATATCAATTTATATGATTAAACAGAGTTATATATGCTGCGCGCTGCGGCATTGAAGATTGAAAGGACGATAGTTTTATGAAGATAAAAGCAAGCTGGGTTGCGTTTGTGCCGCTTACTGTGGGTGCAGTGCTGCTGCATATTTATCATCTTGTGTTTTTGGGCGGCGATGAGATTACTCAACCGCTGTTTGGAGAATATTCGCTGCTGATTAATAAGAGTACAGAGCCTGAGCTTATTGTAATTTTAGCAGCAATACTCTTTGTGTTTATTTTCTTTTTCAGCTTGATTGACCGAAAAACATCACCGTATTGTGAGATTGAAAGTTCTCCGCTTAGCGGTCTTTTTATTGTGGCTGCCGGACTGCTGCTCGGCGTTGATTGTGCGGTTCACCTTATGACAGGTCCGGGCGCTGCGGCTACAAACAGTTCGGCTGCGGTTAATCTGGTTGGAGTTGCGGCTGCTTTGATGTTCGCTGTAATCGGTATGGGGCTGCTGGTAGGATTTAGCATTACTAAAAAACTTCGTTTGTTTATGCTTATTCCTACTATTTGGTCGGCTTTTTGTATGGTGAATGTTTTTATCAATCATAGAAAAGATGCTCCCTCGTTCTCCTATTACGATGTGTTTGCGTGGGTGTTTATGACGCTGTTTATCTTTGTGAATTCAATGGTGCTGTGCGGCATTGAGATAAAGAATCCCGTTAAATCATCATTTGTATATGGTTTGATGTTTGTATTTTTTGCAGCTATATATTCGATTTCCGCCATTGTTGAAAGCATGAATGAATCGGGTACATTCCCGTTTACTGAGCTTGTGCCTGTTTTGACGGTTTCGGCGTTGGGGATTTATGCGCTGTTCTCGCTGTTTAAGCTGTCCTCTTGCATGATGACGAAGAAGAAAGCGGCGGAGCTTTTAGATGACAACTCTGCCGAGGAGATTGACGAGGAAAAGGAAGAAGAGGAAGATTCCGCTCCCGAAGCTGCTTTTGGTGTGGGAAGCACAAAGTTTGTTACGGCTGAGTTTGATAAAATCAGATTAGAAAAGGCTGCTAAGAAGGCAAAGGAACGCACGGGTAATATTCCTAATCTTGACAATGCTTTAGACGATGATTTCGAAAATGACGAAGAGGACGAGCCGATGTCTACGCTGGATAAGATAGACCAGCTTATCATGGAGCTTTCGGAGGATAATAATGCTGGTGCTGGAAGTGCGGCGGCTGATTCAGGCTTTGACGAGGACGAAGAATAATTAAATTCAATTGATAATTAAGGAGCAGAACTGATTGTAATGGGTTCTGCTCCGTTGTTTTGAAATATTTTTTTTAGAATTTTTAAAAATTTTCCGTTGACATTTGAAGTGAATTGTGATACCATATACATTAATAAAAATAAAACTTAAATCGTTGATGAGGACGGCTTCTTACAGTCGCTGCTTACAGAGAATACCCAACATGGGCTGAGATTGGGTACAGCAGCAGTATCAAGCATACCACCTCTGAGAGTTCGCCGAAATAAGGCGGAACGGCTGACTTCCGTTACAAAGTCGCAATGAGGGCAGAGCTTAGATTCGCTTTGCTGAATTTGGGTGGAACCACGAAGTTTATTGTAACTGCGTCCCTTTTTTGGGGTGCGGTTTTTTTGTTTTGTGTAAAGCTGTATATATGGTTTCATACATGATAATAATAAAATAATATATAAGAGGTGTATAATAATGATTAATGTTGAACTTAAAGGCGGCGTTGTGAATCAGTATGAAGAGAACATTACGCCGGCTGAAATCGCTAAATCTATTAGCATGGGTCTTTATAAGTCTGCTTGTGTTTGTAAAATCAATTCTGTTGTGTCTGATTTGAGAACACCGCTCACACAGGACTGTAAGCTTGAAATTCTTACATTTGATGATGAGGACGGCAAGAAGGCTTTCTGGCATACAACATCTCATGTGCTTGCGCAGGCAGTTAAGCATTTGTATCCGAATTCTCATTTTGCTATAGGTCCGGCTATTGACAACGGATTTTACTATGACTTTGAGGTTGAAAAGGCTTTTTCGCCTGAGGACCTAGAGGCTATTACTAAGGAAATGAAAGCTATTGTTAAAAGCGGTTTAGAGCTGGAGAAATTTGAGCTTCCGCCGCAAGAGGCAATGGAGCTTCTCGAAAGCATGAACGAGCCGTATAAGGTGGAGCTTGCTAAGGAACACGCCGATAAGGGCGAGCATATCACGTTCTATAAGCAGGGCGATTTTACGGACCTTTGCGCCGGTCCTCACCTTATGAGCGCTGCGCCGATTAAGGCTATTAAGCTTACGGCATGTACGGGCGCTTATTGGAGAGGAGATGCTTCTAAGGCTCAGCTTTGCAGAGTTTACGGAACGTCTTTCCCGAAGGCTTCTCAGCTTGAAGAACATCTTGCAAAGCTCGAAGAGGCAAGAAAAAGAGACCATAACAAGCTTGGCAGAGAGTTGGAGCTGTTTACAACAAGTGATGTTATAGGTCAGGGCTTGCCTATTCTTCTTCCTAAAGGCGCTAGAGTAATCCAGCTTTTGCAGAGATTCGTTGAGGACGAGGAGCAGAAGCGTGGCTGGCTGCTCACAAAAACTCCGTTTATGGCGAAGAGCGATTTGTACAAGATTTCAGGTCACTGGGATCATTATCAGGACGGTATGTTCGTGCTTGGCGATGAAAGTAAGGACAAAGAGGTCTTTGCGCTCCGTCCGATGACGTGCCCGTTCCAGTATCAGGCTTACCTAAACAGACAGCGTTCCTACAGAGATTTGCCGCTTAGATATAACGAAACATCAACGCTTTTCAGAAATGAGGCTAGCGGCGAGATGCACGGACTTATACGAGTTCGTCAGTTCACGATTTCCGAGGGTCATTTGATGTGCCGCCCGGATCAGCTTGAGGACGAGTTCAAGAACTGCTTGGAGCTTACAACATTTATGCTTAAAACGCTCGGTTTGTATGAGGACGTTTCTTATCGTTTCTCTCAGTGGGATCCGAACGACAGAGAGAAGTATATCGGTACTCCGGAACAGTGGGACGAGGCTCAGAGCGTTATGCAGAGAATTCTCGATAAGCTCGAAATTCCTTATAAGATTGGTATCGGTGAGGCGGCTTTCTATGGCCCGAAGCTCGATATTCAGATAAAAAATGTATTCGGCAAAGAGGATACTCTTATCACAATTCAGATTGACCAGATGCTCGCTGAAAAATTTGGTATGGAGTACGTTGACCGTGACGGCGTGAAGAAGAATCCGTATATTATTCACAGAACGTCAATCGGCTGCTATGAGAGAACTCTTGCATTGCTGATTGAGAAATATGCCGGTGCGTTCCCGATGTGGCTTGCGCCTGTTCAGGTAAAACTGCTGCCGATTGCCGACAGACACCTTGATTATATTTATGAGGTGAAGAAGAAGCTGGAAGCTCATGGTATTCGCTGCGAGGTTGACGACAGAAGCGAGAAGATTGGATATAAAATCAGAGAGGCTCAGCTTGAAAAGGTACCGTATATGCTGCTTTGCGGCGATAAGGATATTGAGGCTAATACGGTTTCGGTAAGATCCAGAAAGCAGGGCGATATTGGCGCAATGTCGGTTGAGGAGTATCTTGAAATTGTTCTGAAAGAGATTGAAACAAAAGCGCTTTGATTTTTTCGGACGCTTTGTTGGTGCTGAGAAAATCGGTTAATCTTGATGATAATAATAATGTTGGAAAAATAATTGCAGTTTAAAAAATAATGAAAGCAGCGGAGAGTAAAATACTTTTCGCTGCTTTTTTACGTTAGGAGAGTACCCACTTAGAGAATTTTTGATTCACACGGTAAAGTTATTCAACTTATACTCACAAGCGTTAAGATTCAGCACTTTTCTTTCTCAGACCGGCAATTCGCAAGCTCTTGCCTGTTTTAGTTTTAATCGAAAG
>CACYEJ010000494.1 GCA_902773395.1 uncultured Ruminococcus sp. | reverse complement strand
GGAGGATTACTCAAGTGGTGAAGAGGCTCCCCTGCTAAGGGAGTAGGTCGGGTAACCGGTGCGAGGGTTCAAATCCCTTGTCCTCCGTTTTAATAAAACCGTGTAAAACGAATTTATAGTTTTATACGGTTTTATTTTTATGGTGTGAAAAAAAGAAATATCATAATAACTATAAACTAAAACATTATAGTTATTATGATATCTTCAAATTAATTAGATTTCTTAATCAAATCGTTTATCACTTCACTGGCGATAATTAGTCCAACAATTGACGGTACAAATGCTGTGCTGCCGGGAATTTGTTTTCGTCCATGGGCTTCTTCTTGGAAATCAGCATCAGGAATAGGGGAGAGTGGCTTTTCCTTTGAGTAAACTACCTTTAAATGTCTAATACCTCTTTTTTTAAGCTCCTGACGCATTACACGTGCAAGCGGACAGACAGATGTTTTGTAAATATCAGAAACCTCAAAAGCGGTTGGGTCTAATTTATTACCTGCACCCATTGAGCTTATTATCGGAGTACCGCATTTTGCAGCCTGCATAACAAGCTCTATTTTACCTGTAACGCTGTCGATTGCGTCTACAATATAATCATATTTGGAGAAATCAAACTCAGACGAGGTCTGTGGAGTATAAAAGGTTTTGTAGGTGTTGACGGTTATCTCCGGATTAATGTCAATCATTCTCTTTTTTGCGGCGTCAACCTTGTATTGACCGAGAGTTTCGGTTGTGGCAATTATTTGCCTATTGATGTTTGTAATACATACAGTATCGTTATCAATAATGTCAATTGCACCTATACCGCTTCTTGTTAAAGCTTCAACTGTATATCCTCCTACGCCGCCTACTCCGAATACGGCAACGTGTGAATGTGCTAGAATTTCCATTGCGTCTTTGCCATAAAGAAGCTGTGTTCTTGAAAATCTGTTCGTCATATTTTTTCCTTTCAATCAAACAAAAATATAAAAATACAACAGGATACTCTCTGTACGGAGAGTATCCTTCCTACATTAAAAGCAATGTTATAAAACGTTTATTCTGCTAATTCTTGCCGACATTGGTTAATGTAATCCAAAACGGCATTTTTCTCATCGCCGGGCAGCAAACGTGCAATCTCTTCTGCTTTAACAAATTTACTTGTTTCGGCATACATTCTCGCACGGAAAATAACTGCATAATTACCCTTAGGATTTTTCATCATCTCGCTGCGATAGAAAGCTAGTGTTTCCGCATAGATTTTATCTACAGCGTCAATTGAGAATTTGCCGTTGGCTTTGCAGAGTTTTTTCATTGAGAATGCTATTGTATAACGTGCAAGGTATGAATAGTATTCGTTCTCACTGTGTTTAAGTAGATTGCCGAACTTGTAAGCATTAGTATAGTCTTCTGTCGATGTATAGCATGAAAGCAAGATGAAATATACTCTATCGTAAAACTCCGTGCTAAGCTCTTTCGGCTCAACTGTTTTTTTCTCCGTATCTTCCTCTTCTTCATTATTCTCTAAGGAGTATGCTTCAATTAAATAGTCGAATGTACCCTCAGGATATTCACGAATGGGGTTGCCATAATCATCATAATAAATCTCGGCATAATCACCTTCGTCTTCGCTTAATTCGCCTACAGTGATCATTTCGTCAATGATACCCATGTCCTCGTCAATCATTTCATCAACGGCATAATCGTTTAATTCGTAATAGTCGTCTTCCTCGAATTCAAGGTTAATTTCCTCTACCTTGTCTTTGGGAACAAGCGATGATACCAACTGAATAGCTTCATCGTACTTTTTCATCTTAATGCAAACCTCAGCAAAAGTAAGACGAATATTAGGCTTATCTGATTCAGGTGCTTTTTCAAGAAGCTCTGCCAAAATGTTGTAAGCTTTGTTTAGATACTCCAAAGAAGCCTCGGTATTATTATCAGACATTGCAGCCAAAAGAGAAACTCGTTCAAGCTGCATCTTTACCTCAACAGATTCGTTGTGATCAGAGAATTTTTCGGCGTCATCAAGGACATTTTCAGCACGTACATAATCCTTCTGTGCCATAAGTATGCTGAAATATACCATATAGCATGTTGTGTCCTTAGGTGCCAAAGCAATCCATTGAACTGCATATTTTGCTGCGTTGCTGTAATCTCTTGCTTTTAAATAAAGTTTAACCTTTTCGGAAATAATATCCGGATTCAAAGCTGCCGTTTCGGATTTCTCAAAGTATTCGTACTTCTCCAGATTAGCCAAAGCTGCCGGAACGTCATTGCGAATACTGCAAAGCATAGACAGCTGATAGTACAGTTTAGGTTTAGTTTCGCTGCTACAGCCCTTCATTTCAGCCTCGCTGTAAAGCTCAAGAGCCTTTGCGTAATTTCCTTGAAAGAAATACACAGTTCCTACATTAAAAGCATTGTCGCCGCTGTCGGGCTGCATTTCGTATATCTTCTTAAAATAACTGAGTGCTTCATCAAACTTGCTGAGCGAAACACACGCCGCACCTGCCTTTGCAATTGCGGTCAAGCTTTTTTCATTTACAGAAATTGCCTTGCGAAACCATTCCAATGCAAGAGCATGGTTTCCGTTGGCAAAGGCTGTTTCAGCATTTATCATAGCTTCAGTATAGTATTCCTGATCCATAGTCATCACCTCAATAATTGAATATACACTAATATTAAATGATACTAGTATGAAATGTACCTTGCCACAAATAGCTTATGACAAGGTATTTTTAAAAAATCTGTTATTTTTAAACAGCAAATATTATGATTCCTTTGGAACAAGCTTACCGTCTTTTACAACAAGTTCACCGAGCTTATCGAAAACATCATGTCTCAGAGTAAGCTCCTCGGTATCCTGAAAGCCAATAAAGTAAAGTGTTTCAATTGCATCTCGGTTGAAGAAGAAAGTATTATTCGAAGCGGAAACACCCTCCGGATAATAGCACGCAGCATAATCATAGATTGTATCATCGCCGGCTTTTGTAAGAATTCTGCCGGTAATCATTACTCTCTTGTTGCCGCCCTTCAACAGAACAACAGAACCAATCGGTAATAAACCTTTATACATAATTTCCTCCTAAAAAGTAAATTTATTAATCAGAACCAGTTTTTCCAGAACATAAAGTCCTCGGCTTTAACATTCTCAAATGGATTTTTAAATCCTGAGAAATCAATGTCAAAATCTAATCCAGCTCCAAGACCAAGACCCAAATCAATCTCTCCGGAAACCTTATCTGTCATAATTGCACCGCCGGCTTTTGCACCTGCACCGCCAGCCTTGCCTTCAAGTCCTACATTAATCTTAATGCCGGCAATAGTAATTCCACCCTCGACTCTGCCTTCTGCAAGGTAAGCCTCAGCACCAGCCTCGGCTTTTGCACCGTAACCGACAACTTCTTTATGCGTTTTCGGATCTTTATATTTAATAACACCGATCTGAGCTTCGAGTTCGGCACTTGCACCTAAAAGCGAACCTTCGGCATTAGTGTGTAAATTGTAATCATCAGTACCTAACTGTCTTTCAATCTGACCTTTAACAGCACTTACTTGAACTTCTGCCTTGCCTCCGACATGCGGTCTAATTTTTCCGTCTTCAATAAATGTGAATCCCACATAGCCTTCGCCTTCGATATTGCCGACAGAAACTTCTTCTGAGCCTTTGTAATACTCACCGACAGTAGTAGTATGTTTAACCTTTGCTAAATGACCTTCGCCTTTTGCTCCGGCATATGCCATTATTTGGTCATCATCGGATTTAAAGCCATAAGATGTTTCGGCAGAATAACCCAAAATTTCACCTTCAACTCTGTCCTTAACATCTAAGCCGCCAATGTTCTTATTCGATTCAATGAAGCTTGACAGAACTGAGCCTGAATACGTTCCGTCCTCATATTCATTTTTAGGACCGGAATAGCCCATAGTAACACCGTTTGGTAAGGTTGTTTCACCCGAACCGATATTACTAACTTCTTTTATGCCAGCCATTGTCAAAAATGCAAGCATACCGGCAGGAGATTTAGGAGCTTTCGCTATATTTTCAATCAGCCAGTCTAAACCTCTATCAAGCCAGTACTCAGCCTCGTGAAACAAGATGTCTATTCTGAAGCTCATATGCGGATCTGCCCAAGCATTAACCATATAAAATTCAACTTGATTCTTTGTAACAAGCTGTGATACCCTGTTGTCAACAGCTACGGCAGTATCAATAAAATCCTGAGTTTTTTCAAAAGTGAGTTTAAGATTATTGTATTTGTCTGTTTCCGATGCAATTCTGTTTTGAATGTAATCAAGAGCCGTTTGAAGATTACCGACTCCTCCGTTCATGTGGCATGTGGCTGTTTTAACGTTATTAAAACTGTCGATAACATTTTCACTTTGTGTCAAAAGTGAGTTTAATTCCGACAGATGCTGTGAAACGCTAATACCGCCTAAGCCGCCGGCGTTTATCTCAATTCTCACATCTATCCTCCTTTTTTAAATAATACTGTAATACTATACCTTTTTTGCTCATGGAATATAAAATAAATGCTATGTTAAAACATCTGAAATTACCATTACAAATACAGCTAAATCAGATGTCGATTTTTACCTATTTAAATAAATTATATCGTATTACGAACAGATTGTCAAGTGAAAACATGACAAAATTGAAACAAACAGAGAACATTTTTAAGATATATTGACATTTTCTGTCTGTACAAAGAAAAAACATATTTTATTTAAAAAAATCTTTTAGAAATCACCCTTAAACCAAATACAATTTCAAGCATAGAAATACGATAACGCAGTAAATCTACTGCAAATAATGGATATTATTTTACAAAATTTTGTTGCAAAAATTCTTTCTTTATGGTAAAATTCTAAATGTATAACTAATTAAGCTTGTGAAGTCTAAATACGAGTCGGATAAACTTATTATTCTGTTGGCGTATCATTTGTAGAAATTTTCGTATACTAACAATTAGTTTTATGTTGTAAAAAGTTTATTTGAATAACAGGAGGTATTTGAATATGTCAGCTATTAACAGCCGAAAGGCAGCGATTGTAGGGTGCGGATTTGTTGGTTCAGCCTCTGCGTTTGCACTTATGGAAAGCAGCTTGTTTTCGGAAATGGTTCTGATTGATGCAGATAAAAATAAGGCTGAGGGTGAGGCACTTGATATCAGTCATGGTCTTCCGTTTGCAAAGCCGATGCAGATTTATGCAGGCACTTACGAGGATATTGCAGATGCCGCAGTGATTATAGTCACAGCTGGTGCTGGTCAGAAGCCCGGTGAAACAAGACTTGATTTGGTTAAGAAAAATGTAGGTATATTTAAATCTGTTATTCCTGAAATTGTGAAGTACAACACCGAGGGTATTTTGCTGGTGGTTGCAAATCCGGTGGATATTTTGACGTATACTGCTGCAAAGCTCAGCGGATTTCCGTCTAACAGAGTATTTGGTTCAGGCACTGTGCTTGATACAGCGAGATTAAAATATCTTCTGGGCGAGCATCTTTCTGTTGACAATCGAAGTGTACACGCTTTTATTATCGGCGAACATGGCGACAGTGAGATTGCCGCATGGAGCAGTGCAAATGTATCGGGCATTCCGCTTAACAATTTCTGCGAGATGAGAGGCTTTTTCAATCACAGTGAGGCTATGCAGAAAATTGCGGAGGACGTCAAGAACAGTGCGTATGAGATTATCAATAAGAAAAAAGCAACTTATTATGGTATAGCTATGTCTGTTAAAAGAATTTGCGAGGCGATTGTTCGTGACGAAAAATCAATACTTCCGATTTCCAGTATACAGACCGGTAATCACGGTATAAGCGGCTTGGCATTGAGTATGCCGGCTATAGTTGGCAAGAATGGTGTAGAGGCGTTAGTTCCGATAGAACTTAACGAGGAGGAGCAGGCGGCATTGAAGAATTCTGCCGAAACATTGAAAAAAGTAATTGCAGATGTACTTGAATAGTTTTAATTGAACTAAAGTCATTTGTTCAAACGGGTGCGGCTGGTTTATGCTGCACCCGATACCAATGCAACATACAAGAAAGAGAAGAGGTGCTTAATATGTTGGAACTAAAAAATGTCTGTTTTAAAGTGAATTCCAATGGACAGGAAAAAAATATTATACGTGATATCACACTTACTATTCCCGATGAAAAGCTGGTAGTTATTACCGGTCCTAACGGAGGAGGCAAATCTACGCTTGCAAGATTGATTGCAGGAATTGAAAAGCCAACTTCGGGTAAAATTATACTAAATGGCGAGGATATTACCGAGATGTCGATTACCGAACGAGCAAGGCAGGGAATAGGCTTTGCTTTTCAGCAGCCGGTACGTTTTAAAGGAATACGTGTGCTTGACCTGATAAGGCTTGCTGCCGGAAAGAAAATGTCGGCAGCAGATGCCTGCGAATACTTATCAGCGGTTGGACTTTGTGCGAGAGAATATATTGACAGAGAGGTAAATGCAAGTTTATCCGGTGGTGAATTGAAAAGAATAGAAATTGCTACAGTTTTGGCGAAAGCTTCAAAGCTGTCACTTTTTGACGAGCCTGAAGCAGGCATAGATTTGTGGAGCTTCAAAAATTTAATCAAGGTATTTGAAAATATGAGAAAAAACATAAACGGAAGCTCTATTCTTATAATTTCACATCAGGAGAGAATTTTGAATATCGCTGATGAGATTGTTGTCCTCAAAGATGGTCATCTTACAAATCAGGGTACAAGAGATGAGATTTTGCCTATGCTCATAGGTACATCGTCTGCCGTCAAGGAATGTAAAAAAATCTCAGACAGCACTGAGGGGGTATCGACATGTTAAAAATTGACGAGATACAGCTGCGATTACTGGAGGAGGTTGCTGATCTCCACAGCGTTCCGGAGGGTGCATACAATATTCGTGCTAACGGAAAATCTGCCGGCAGAAGTTCAACTGCCAATATAGAAATTATTCCAAAGGAAAACGGCAGCGGTCTTGATATTCGTATTAAGCCCAACACCAAAAATGAGAGCGTTCATATCCCTGTCGTAATGACTCAAAGCGGACTTACTGAGCTTGTTTATAATGATTTTTATATAGGTGAAAATTCCGATGTTGTTATAGTTGCCGGCTGCGGTATTGACAACTGCGGTCCTGATAACTCACAGCACGATGGTATACATCGTTTCTTTGTTGGTAAAAATTCACATATACGTTATGTTGAAAAGCATTACGGTTCAGGCAGCGGTACAGGAAAGCGTATTCTTAATCCTGTAACCGAGGTTTATATGGAAGATGACAGCTACATGGGAATGGAAATGGTGCAAATCAAGGGCGTAGATGATACAGACCGTAAGACAATTGCTGAGCTTTCAAAGGGAGCTAAATTGATTGTTCGAGAAAGACTAATGACTCACGGCGAGCAGAGTGCTGTAAGTGCTTATGAGGTTTCTCTGAATGGCGAAGGCTCCCGTGCTGATGTTGTATCTCGTTCTGTGGCAAGAGATACTTCTTTTCAGAAATTCGACGCAAAGCTTATAGGAAATAATGCTTGCTCCGGTCATTCGGAATGTGATTCCATTATAATGGATCAGGGAAGGATACTGGCTGTACCTGCTCTTGAAGCCAACAATACGGATGCGGCGTTAGTTCATGAAGCAGCTATAGGTAAGATTGCCGGAGAACAGATTATCAAACTTATGACATTAGGACTCACCGAGCAAGAAGCAGAGGAGCAGATTATTAACGGTTTTTTAAAATAATTCAACTTTTAAATATTTAATAATTCATAACATATACCGGAGCTGGAGCAGAAAATGAAAACACTAAAAGAGGTTCAAAGCGAAAACTTATTAATGGACGTTTTTACAATAGAGGAGTTTTTGCAGCTTCTAAAAGACGGCGATGTCAGTCCTTACGACTATGATTCCTACGGATACTATCATGACGGTGAAAACTTAACCGAGGAACAGGTTTATGTTTATGAGCAGCATATAATTGAAATGGGAGAAAAGTACCCTTATATAGTGTGGCGTTTTATGAATTAATTTATTATGCTATAATATCAATAATTTCCGAATAAGTTGCTATCACGAAAAATAACAGTTGTCAGATATATGACAGCTTAGAATTTTATGTACAAATATAATTTTTAAAACAAGCGGTAAAGACACTAGTTGGATATTGAGTGTCTTTACCGTTTTATATTTTTATAGATTGTTGTAAAAATTAGTGTGTTTAAGTTTGTTTTATAACTATAAAAAAATTTTTTAAAAAAATTTAAAAAAAGGCTTGCATTTTTTCTGAAAGTGTGTTATTATATATAAGCACTCAGGAGAGAGCAAAAACAAAATAAAAAATGCGCTGTTAGCTCAGTTGGATAGAGTGACTGGCTACGAACCAGTAGGTCAGGGGTTCGAGTCCCTTACAGCGCGCCAAGATAAGCTTCCGCAGTTAAACGCTTCGGAAGCTTATTTTTTTATTTATAAAGCAGAGATCAAGTGGAAAAAGTATAAGTTACAGACAAAACAGAAAAAAATTTAAAAATAAACTAAATTTCTCTTTACAAATCAGGAATTGTATTATATAATAACAATAAAGATAATAATTATTGATTTCTTATTTGTTGTAAACAATAATTAGTGTGTGGCATAGTTTTTATTATCAAAAACGCAAACGGAGAATAATTATTATGAGTACGCAGAACTATTCAAGAAAAAGGCAGGCAATTTACGAGCTGCTTTTGTCAACAAAGGAGCATCCTTCCGCAGAATGGATTTATAATAACCTAAAATCAGATTATCCTGATCTCAGCTTGGGTACTGTGTACAGGAACCTTAAACTGCTTGAGAAGAACGGCACGGTAAGGTCTGTTGCTGTTGTGGACGGGTGTGAGCGTTACGATGCTTTGATGTCGCCCCATTCTCATTTTGTGTGCAGTAAATGCGGTAGGGTTATTGATGTGTTTCTGGATAGCCTGTTGCCGACATTGACTGAGGAGCTGCACATAGACGGTGCAAAAGAGATAAACTCATTTACCTTGTTGTATTATGGTATATGCGATCAGTGTTAAAAAAAGTTATTCGTGTCCTTATGGACTGAAAATATAATTAATGATTAAATATTAGGAGGAACTAATTATGGCAAAATATGTATGTTCAGTATGCGGTTATGTTTATGAGGGTGACGCTGCTCCTGAGGTCTGTCCGATTTGTAAGGCTCCCGCTTCAAAGTTTAACCTTGTAGAGGCTGAGGCTTCATATGCTACAGTACATATCATCGGTGAGGGCGGCAAGGATAATGTTGAGCCGGACGTTTATCAGGATCTTCTCAGCAATTTCAATGGCGAGTGCAGCGAGGTTGGTATGTATCTTGCAATGGCTAGAGCTGCTGATCGTGAGGGCTATCCTGAGATTTCCGCTGCTTTCACAAAGTATGCTTTTGAAGAGGCTGAGCACGCTGCTAAGTTTGCTGAGCTTCTCGGTGAGGTCGTTTCACCGTCAACAAAGAAGAATCTTCAGATGCGTGCAGATGCTGAAGCTGGTGCTTGTGCAGGTAAATTTGAGCTTGCAAAGAGGGCAAAGGCTCTTGGCTATGATGCTATTCACGACACTGTTCATGAAATGGCAAAAGACGAGGCAAGACACGGTGCAGGTTTTGCCGGATTGTTAAAAAGATATTTTGGCGAATAATTTATAATTTTGTTTTTACTCAGATATAAAGAACGCTGACTTGCTATAGGTTGGCGTTCTTTTTGTATTCTTAAAATGGTGGTAACAGAAAGAATTATTGACTGTGTTACTGCAAAAATTGATAATTTATACTTAAATACCTATTGAAAAGCTGTTTCATTTGTGATATAATATCAATAATTAATAGATTTGGAGGGCGATTTTATGGATTATGATAAGCTTTATAAAGCGGCTTTTGAATTCAAAAAGAATAAAATTTGGAATGTTATACATGAATCAGAAATATTTGCTGTGAAGCTTTCCAATAACAGAATAGGCTATGTTACTATTACCGGTGTAGCAAATCAGGTAATAATGATTGCAATGTATATTGGCGAGGAAGCAGTACAGTCTTTGTTAAGGCTTCTTTTTGAGTCGTCACTTTTCTACAGCGAATATGAACAGCGTGAAATTATGATTACTCAAAATTGTATTCAGTGTTCCTTTGAAAATAAGGAGTATGTCGATGATGATGAGGCAGAGCTAATAAAAAAATATGCTAAGAAGTTTAAAGCAAAGCTGTCTGGAAACAATTCGTATCCAGTATTATTGAAGTATGAACCTTACCATGTTCCCTGGAAGATTACCGATGAGAATGATGCTAATGATCTGTACGAGGCACTTTCTGCCGCTTTGGAGCTTTACAGGCTTGTAGAGAGGAAGGGCAAGGAAAGCATTGGTTTAAAGAGCGTATCCTCACGCACCAAAAAGATTATAATGCTGGAAAGAATTGATGACGGCTTTAAGGTTGCAAAAACCGATTTTCCGAAACGCAAGCCCAGAGCATTTCTTGTTCCTAAATGCGAGAACGAGGTTGCTATTGAAAGTATCAAAAAGTTCGAGCAAAAGCTCAGCTTTGAATGTGAGATTGTCCGTGAATTAGAGCCTGTGATAGATGACGATGCAAAAGACGAAGCACCTTGTCTTCCGGTTGTTTTATTTGCAGTGAATGCAATATCAAATTTCTTGCTCCCTATTGAGTCGGTTATTCACTTTGAAAAAGACCCAGATCAGCTTATGAATGCTTTTTTGACTGCACTTATTAAGTATGAAATCCGTCCGGAAAAAATCGTAGCTGTCAATAATCAAACTCGTGAATTCTTCAAGCCGTTTTGTGAGAAGCTCGGTATTGATGTTTTGTTCGAAAGTGAGCCCTCTGATTTTATGGTTCAGGTTCAGGAGGAGCTTTTGAGCGAGGACGATGATTCCGATGACACAGATGATATTGTTGATAAGATTATAAACGGCATGTTGGATTTTTCTCAAGGCGGAATGAGCAAGGATGATTTCATTGATTTGCTGGAAAGTACCGGCATGGATATTCCTAAAAATATAATGGACAGCATCAACATGATAGATTATGTTAATAACAGTGTCATTGCTAATAAGAACAAAGTGATTGATCTCAACAGCACACGCAAAAAGATCAATAAAAACAATAAAACAATGACCTATGTAATAAGTGTTTCTGTTTATAAGGGCTGTTATCGTCATATCAAAATTTCAGGAGATTCTACTCTGGAAGAACTTCACGATGCAATTAATTATGCTTTTGATTTTGACGATGATCATCTCCATGCGTTTTTTATGGATAATAAAATCTGGAGTCCTGTGGATAGCTATGTTGATAGAAGGAACGGAGAAGACGATGAAGATCTTTCTTCTGATGTTACTCTTGACGACCTTGGTCTGACTGCTGGAAAGCAGTTTAAGTATCTTTTTGATTTTGGCGATGAATGGGTTTTCCAGTGTAAGGTTATAAAGGTGTTGGACGAACGTGTTGACAAAACCGCCATAATAAAATCTGTAGGAGAGTCACCAGATCAATATCCGGACTACGATGATGAAGATGATTATGATGATTTTAATCCGGAAATTTTCCCACAATAATAGTCATTGTATTTCATTAGTGGCAATATAACAGAGGGGAGGCTTTTATTTCCTCCCCTTTTGATTTAATTTTTTTCAATATTTACGGAAATTTTAAAAATATTAACAATTTGTTGTTTGAATAATGAAGGACTTTTTGTTATAATAAGAATGTTATATTATATATGAATCAAGGAGGAATCCATTATGGGTTACACAATCGCACAAAAGATTATTAAAAATCATCTTCTGAGCGGTGAAATGACGGTTGGAAGTGATAT
>CACYEJ010000493.1 GCA_902773395.1 uncultured Ruminococcus sp. | reverse complement strand
GGTTCGCCTGTGCGTGAGTACACACTCAAAAAACTTAGCGATATATTAATACAAACTCCGGAGCAGAAGAAGAAATCTTTAAGGATAACACTTATTATTTTTTTAGTATCTTTTATTTTTACATTGATTGTGATGAATATCACATTTGATGAGGGCTTTTTATATACTTTGTTTCCTAGTTTTTTGGTTTCACCGGGAGTCGGCTTAGTGATAACGGGTATACTTTGTCTGTTTCCGTCTGCACAAGTTCCCGTTGAATTCGGTTCTGCAAAGATAAAGGTTAATGCAAAGATATCAAATTTCTATACCACTACAGAAAAAACAGTTTATTCTTATGGCGAAGATTCGGTACAATACTCGAAATGGTATTATACCGATTACGATTGCTACAATGACGGGATTTTCTATACATTGACAAGAAAGGGCGACCGCTCCACTGTGCCTATAAAAAAGCCAAAAATCGGAGATGCAGCGGAGATTTTGCTTGATGTTGAAAATCCGGAAGAATCCGTAATAATGGACGAATTAATCAGCCATCAGAAGGGTTATATATCCGGCGGTATTTTTCTTATTGTATTTGGTTTGATTTGGGTGGGAATGTTTGTAATCTCAGTTTTAACCGGTCCAATTAAGAATGATATTGAATTTTAATTTACTTAAAAAACTATTGGGAGATGTTTGTCATGATAAATATTGATGAGCTTAAATTTGATGAAAAGGGACTTATTCCGGCTGTAGTTGTAGATGACGACAGCAAAAAGGTTTTGACTGTTGCGTACATGAACAGGGAGAGTCTTGAAATCTCTATGAAAGAGGGCAGAACCTGCTTCTGGTCACGCTCACGTCAGGAGCTTTGGAGAAAGGGCGAAACCTCAGGCAACGTTCAGCATATTGTGAAAATTCAGACCGACTGTGACAAGGACGCTTTGACTGTCTACGTTAAAAAGGACGGCCCTGCTTGCCACTTGGGTACAGACTCATGCTTCAATGACGATGTGTATGTAAGCGATGAGCTGCACAGCTTTTCACTGGAGTCGCTTATGGAAATGCTTGTTGGCAGAAAGGTTGAGAAGAAAGAGGGCTCTTACACAACATACCTTTTTGAAAAGGGCATTGACAAAATTCTGAAAAAAGTCGGCGAGGAGTGTACAGAGGTTATCATCGCTGCAAAGGCTGATGACAAGAAAGAAACTATCTATGAGATAGCCGACCTTACCTACCATGTTATGGTAATGATGATTGAAATGGGTATTTCTCTTGAAGATGTGCATAAGGAGCTTGCTTCACGTCATGTTATCGACCACAAGGTAAAGCAGGAGAAAATGACATCATGATTGTGCGTCAAAACCTGCACACTCACACCACATTTTGTGACGGAGTAAATCCGCCTGAGGGTATGGTGCTTAGTGCCATTACGAAGGGTTTGACTTCAATAGGCTTTTCCGGTCACGCCTTTACTGAGCATGATACTAGCTACTGCATGAGCCGTGAGAATACCTTGCTGTACAGCAGAGATATTCTTAATCTTCGTGAGAAATATAAGGATAAAATAAAAATATATATTGGTCTGGAACAGGATTATTATTCGGCAGAACCATTTATAAAAACAGATTATCTTATTGGTTCTGTACATTATATCCTGAAAGACGGCGAATATATTCCCGTTGACGAAACAATAGAGATAACTCTTGACGCAGTAAATCGTTTATATCAGGGCGATATATATTCGTATATTGAGGATTATTATAAAACGGCAGCAGACGTATACAATAAAACTAAGTGCGATATCATCGGGCATTTTAACCTTGTTGAAAAATTCAACGCACAAGGCAGATTATTTGACCGCAGTAATCCGAGATATGTTGCCGCATATGAAACAGCGTTGGAAACACTGGTTTCGCAGAACAGAATTTTTGAGATAAATACAAGCGGTCTTGGCAGATATGGAGAGCCGTATCCGAATGGTGAGATTCTCAAAAAGCTAGCGGCACTTGGGGGAAAGGTTACAGTGTCGAGTGATAGTCATTGCTTGGCAACGGTAGATTTTCAGCTTAATGAAATGTGCCGATTAGCGTATGAATGTGGATTTAGAGAGATTTATCAGCTTGGAGATAATGGATTTTATCCGATAGAGATTAAAATTTAATTACCCAAAACGATACTATTTTCTTAATCAAAAATAGGCAGCTATACAGCAAATTATATATACTCAAAGTCAAAAAGATTTACCATTTAAAGTTTCGCTCAAGCCTTTACAAAGGCTTGCAGTTTCCAAAGGCAGAGCCTTT
>CACYEJ010000492.1 GCA_902773395.1 uncultured Ruminococcus sp. | reverse complement strand
TGAGGATTATGTTCAAATCAGAAAAAATGTGATGGAGGAGCTTTTGTTCGTGTATCGGTTCAGGGATGATATTGAGATTTTTAAGGCAATACATTTTATTGGACAGGCATATATCGATATGATAATGGATATCTTTGAACCGGAAGAGGATTGAGATATTCGATGTATAGATAGACCGGACCTTCGATAGATGAAGGCTTCCGGTCTATTTTATTTATTTGGATTGATATGGCTTTCTGACAAAAAATTGAATCTTTGGGTTGGATTACACAGCGCTTGTAATGTAGTAAAATGAGGGCACGAAAGCAAAAGCTTTCAAAAAATTAATTTCCGGGAGGATCTTATTATGCTGACCAATGTAAAAATCAACAATCTGGTACTAAGCAACACAACAAACGAGGAGTTTAAAGCTTCTTGTTACAACACACCAGCTGTTTCGGAGTCAGCCCTTGTGGTATCACCCGAAACAACAGCTGATACTTCTTTAGAGGCTGCCGCAACAGATGCGGTAACTGAGATTGAAGAAGTCGCTGCGGAATCGGAAATCGAATCTTCGGTGAATTCTTCAAGCGATGAAAAAGGACAAGAAGCAATGAAAGTCCACGATGCTATTGTCAATACCAATAAAGCTGTAACCGACAACAGCAAACAGTTGGGAATACTGCTTAAGCAAATGCGTGACAACAAGCTCTACAAAAGTTTTGGTTGTAAAACTTTCGAGCAGTATTGCGAAGAGAAGGCAGGTATCTCTTACCGCCATGCACATAGATATATCTTCGTGGTGGAAAATATCAGCCCGGAGAACCTGACAACGTTGTCAGGTTTGTCGGTGAGTAAGTTGATGAAGATCGCTACGCTTACGCCGGACGAGCAAAATGATCTTATAGCAAATAATGATCTTAACTCAATGTCGGTACGTGAACTCGAAAAAATCATTAAGGACACTCATATTAAAAAAGCTGACAGCAGCGGTAATGATAGACCTTTTGTCAATGAGCTCGGGAGTGACATTCCGAATAAATTGAAGGCTCTGTCTGGGAAGCTTAAGAGCCGCGAGTTCGAGAATAACGACTCGATAGCAAAGTGTATCAATACTATCGCTGAGGCAGTAGCTGAACTTGAGAAGCTTATGCAGGCTGATTCAGGTAATGCGAAAGGTGGTGTTTCAAATGAATGAGAACACCAATAATATGGGGTATCAAATGCCTGTTAATCAATCCGATGAGTTAATAGTTGATATAGTATATCACGGCAAACATCTTGCAGCAACAGATAGTTCAGGAGCAGATCCGCACCTGCCAAGGCCCAAAATTAAAATAAACGGTAGGGTGGATATGTGTACAAAGTTAACAGGTTATCAAGAGGACTATTCAAAATATGCTGAAATTGACATAAGAGGAATTAAATATTATTTTGAAGATGAGCCCGGAAATAGTTCTGAAGGGAACATCAATTCAGATCCTCCTGCTATAAATATAATTTGTCCCGGTAAATCAATGAATGTGATCGCTCCTCAAAGGAATTGTAATCAGCCTAAGCCACTATTTGCAATAAACAATAAAAAGCTTATGGCTATAGATCTTTCACGTCAGGCAGATCCTGCATTTTCCCCGGATATATGTTTTCAAGACTATCAGATAATGTTAACAAACAGCAGTATTTACCCAACTTTTCCTGCGTCTCTATGCAGCAACTATGAAGAATTGCCCGAAGAAGATGTGAAAGATACGGATGCTCCTGCTTCCCACGGTAATAGTATTGTGCCGGCAACTCGTAGTGAGGGTACTAATAACTCTTGTCAAAGCAAAGTACCGGCGGTACAGCCGGTCGCTCTACAGAACAACAATCTTCAGCAGAATTACATAAGCTGCTGTAATCCGACCACAAATAGTTTTTCTTTTGAGGTTAACGAGTTCGGAGTGACTGACATAACCACAGGTATCGGAAGTAATTTTCAGATAGAGATCACGAAAGTATATGTATTGTTGGGTGATGATAATTCGCCTGCCGATACTTGGCTTGACCTGACGGTAAAAGCCTTTTATCGAGATGGTTCTAAACAAATAATTGAATTAAAAAAAGTACCTAAAGAAACTGCACAAAGCTCTGAGATCCTGAGAAGGATTCCGATGGCAGTTGTTAATTCAAAAAACGATGGGTCTGCAACTTCATTTATGTACCGTTATATAAATGATTGCCTTTCGCAGAAGGCTATAAAAGTTGTATCACTGTTTAAATCTTCCGGATGGAACACCAAGCTAAAGGTATATATTACAGCAAGCGGCGTCATCGGCCGTAGTGGTGATTTGGTTATTGCAATGGGTGATTTTTCGCTCCATGATAAGTGTAATAGATATTCTCATCAGATTTTTGAGCATATGCTGACAGCAACATGTAATCCTGCGAAGATGAGAATAATCCTGCTGTATCATTTCGCTTCGATGATCTACACTTTGTTTACCGAAGCTAAGCTAAGTATAAGTCATCTATTATTTATTGTTGGTGAGAAGGGTTGCCGCAAGACTTCTCTTGCGAAATGTTTCTTGCAATTCGGAGAAGATAAAACTACCACAAGGTTTAATTTCTCATCGAGCGATTCGGGTATACTGAACTGCTTGCGAGAGTATGCCGACAGGGTTATGCTTGTCGATGACATGCCGCCATCGATAACAACAGCACAAAAGAATGCAGATAATGCAAAGTTAAATATGCTTCTTAGAATTATTGGTGATAATGGTACCAGAACCATCAATACAAGCTTTATGAAAAATCAGGATAAAAAGCCTGATTATAAAGTCCGTGGCGGCATTGCAATTACAGGAGAGCGTTTTTATGGTTCGGGTTCAGCGTCCTCAGTTGCCCGTGCGGTTGTTATCTCGCTCGATAAGAGTGAGGTAAACTGCGAGACACTAACTTATTTTCAGACCCATGAGAACGAGCTTGAGAGATTGATG
>CACYEJ010000491.1 GCA_902773395.1 uncultured Ruminococcus sp. | reverse complement strand
TGGGTTAAGGCAGAAGAGCGGGAATTCGCCAATGTTGAAAAAATATGGAATGATTTTTCCAACCTGGACTTTGACGATACGCTGAAGTCAGCGGAAGCCGGCAATCCGGAAAAACAATACCAGGTTGCCTGGTTGTATGACTGGGGCAAGGGTACCGAACAGGATACAAAAAAGGCTATTGAGTGGTTTGTACGGTCTGCCTATAACGGCTTTGCCCCAGCACAGACAGAACTTGGAATCATGTATCATGCTGGGATAATGGTGACCAAAACAAGGATGAAAAGGTTTTTCGGAAAAGATTAAGATAAAGAAAAATATACGGAGATGATATATAATATTAAAAATGAATAAGCGTTTCGAAAAATGGTAGTTATTATTAGTATATATGGAGAATTAAATGGAAAAGAACTATTGTGAATTTGCACGCTTTTTATTCGACAAGCTAAAATCTGCTTATCCTGATTTCTGTTGGTATAAAGACTACGCTTCTGACGACGGCAAAAGCTATGAGGAAGCGTTTGAAAAGGTTTTGTTCGAAAAATTGAACGAATGCCCGAATAATTATACGCGAAACGATTTAGATAGGGTGGCCGAGTGTTTTCAAAAAATAGCTTCAAAGGAAAAATCGGAGTTGCTATTCCTAAAGTACCTTTATGAGTGCATGGAAGAAACAGGCGAAGACAATTATTTGGAGAAGGACGAGGTACTTAGTTTAATCAAGTTTTTGACGGCCGACTTGAAGCATATTGCAAAAGCGTCAAACAATATGAACAATAGCTGTAATAAACCGAACTTTCTCTTTTTATCATATTATTGGGACCCTAGCCCTTATTGGGATGAGATATTAGACGGGAAAGGAGAAGCGTTATTACGAGCGATCAATGAAAAGTATTCGTTAGAGTCGTCGACTATTTCTTTACCGTATGAGAATAAGGTTAAAGAATTTTTTATGAATCAGGAATTAAGAGGCGTTAACTGGATTACGTCCCTTGACGACGTTAACGATTCAAAAAGAGGCGAGTTTGATTTCATATACTTAGTAGATCCAAAACTATGCGAATTCAATTACGCGTTTCTCGACGACGGCGATTATATAATAGACGGAGTCAAGGATTTCCGTCCATTGAGCAAAACGCTTGATAAATATGGTAACTTGGTAAAGTCCGGCGGCCGTATATTCCTTGTTGTTGAAAGTATAGCCGCCGACTACGAACTGTTAAAGAGGATCCAAAGAGAAGCAACGGATAATATGCTTTATATGGAAACTGTCGTATATTGTTATTCGTTTAAGTCGAACATTAATAGATATGGTTATAATGCGGTTTATGATAATTGCAGAAGCGGCAAATTGGCGGTAATTGTTTTACGAAAAGACGCTCCCGGAACGGACTACGTTAAAATTTTAAATATCGATAACACAATGGACGGCGAATACGTCGAAAAACTTGTCGAGGCGAGATATAGCGAAAGATTCGGTTATAAAGAAACCTTGGCGTTTTTACCGCAACGGGTGTTTTTTTCCGACGTATCCGATTATAAAGAGCAAACCGAAAAGCTTTATTACAATACGCTGGAGAATTATTATCGGTTTATCTATAAAGATGGAGCAAACTCATCTTTCATTAAATTAGTAAAAAAACTATATGATGATAATTATGAAAAGAAAACCGAGGACTCAGTTTCAAAAAGCGATTGGCTTTATATTAATGATTTAGCAAAGCTTACGGAGTCGTTAGGGTTGTATTATTCGGGACATCAAGATTTGACGCGTTTGAAAAAAGCAAAAGATTTTCTGGAAATAGCGTTATGGTGCCGGATGGACGTCGGCGAAGAACTAGAAACGGTTGAAAGTAAAATTGCTAAGCTGGAAAGCGCGCAAAGTCCGTTGGCGGATATTAAAAAGCAATTTACCGTGTTATGCCCGATTGATTTGAACGAAAACGATAAGAACGCTCTTTTTACAGATATTGAAAATTTTTTGAAAATGAAATTTGAGGAGAAACATTGGAACGCGTTGAGGGCGGAAACAAGAATATATATACAGACTGCGGTATTCTCGTTTCTTCAATATCTTAACAGCGACGAACGTTTACAGAGTAAAATAGACTATTCCGGCGTAATTAGTTTGCTTATGAGAGCTTTAGAACTCGAATTAAAGGAACGATTCTGCTTAGGGTACTTGGCGTATTTACAAAAGAAGTACCCTAATCCATATAATTACTTAAAAACGAATAACTTAGAATATAAGTTTCGAGGTAATAATAGAGATATTAAAGGAATTGTCAAATACGTTAAAGACGAAGGTCAATTGTATTATATTTCTTACGATGGGAGCAATACCGAAGATAGCTCGTATTATTTTTCTTTGGGAAAAGCGCAAAATTTTACCGGATACGTGATGGAGAGCAATAAGAATGGAACGGCAATTCGTGTTGATAAAACGTTTTTAGAATATTTAGCGCAAAGAATGAAAGGAAAGTCCAACCACTTTTGGAGTGAGGACGAAAAAGAGAGAGAAAAAAGGATTAAGCTTTGGGTTAGTAAAATATCAAAAGCCGTTGCAACGTTGAAAGGAGTGAGAAACGACGCATCGCACGGAGGCAAGGTGTTGAACGTACAAGTGGCAATGCAGGCGTTCGAATCGTTAATTCTGGTAAAGAAGATTTTGAAAGAATTAGTAACGCCTTTTTAAATGAGATCCGATTGATAACGTTGACGACGCGCTAATAATTGAGAGAAAACAATATCTTTACCGGACGGTACGTCCTGGCCGAGCATATCCTGCGGCAGGAAGAAGAGTTTAAAAGTACGGAGCAGAAAGCAATGGAGGGCGATGCGGAAAAAAGTACTAGCTTGCATGGCTGTATGACTAGGGCAAAGGTACCGAACAAGATATCAAAAAAGCAATCTAATGGTTTGTAAGATCCGCCTATAATGGCTACGCCCCGGCCGCAGACGGAGGTCGGAATACTGTACCATGCCGGGATTATGGTCACCAAAGCAAGCTGCAAGTCTTTACGGGAATAAAAAAATGAAATTCACTTACAAAACAAAGGTGTTATAATATAATAAAAAGTATAGAACAATTGAGAAAAGGTGAAGATGCCGGATTTAATAAATAACGTAAAATATGGGCAAGGAGTCTTCAGGAGATCAGTCATTATGAGAGAAATCGGTATAGTAGTGTTTTTCTGCGAATATAATAATCAAACTAATAGTTTTGGGAACTATGGATTTATTACACCGTATATTACTCTTCAAGGAGCTAAAAGGGATATACATGTAAGAGATATAGATGCCGATCCCAGAATAATCAGAAATGATATCGTTACATTTAAAAAAGTTGAAACTTCAAGGGGATACTCCGCTAAAGATGTAAGAAAATTAAAGGATGATAAAGAGGTTTTGCGGCAGTTAATCAATAGCAACAATGAAGAGGATTATCACAAGATAATAAAGTTTATTAAAGGTTATAGTAGCATAGCTTATACAAGGTTTCAAAAAGAAATTGTGTCAGAATTATCCTTTGACGACATTGAAGGTTCATTATGGATCTGGCCAAGCTTGCGTGAGGACCAGCTTAAGCAGGTAATCGAAGGTAGGTATACAGGAACTGACAAGGAGTTTAGCGATATCTTCAAAAAAGACAAAGCTTTTTTTGAAGACAGGGACGAAGTGGCATGGTTCAATAGTTATTATATTGATTATATTCCTGCCAACGTTAAAAAGAACATAGCATTAGCTTCGGAAGATACGATGTTGATCTGGCCAAGTTTGGATGCGGACCAACTAAAGGAAGTAGTAAAAAAACGTTATACGGGTACCGATAAGGACCCTGAAGACACTTACAGAACAGACAAACTCTACTTTGAAAATGCGGGGAGGACGACATGGTTCTGCAGTTATTACACTCAAAATATCCCTGATGAGATTATAAATAAATCGCTATTGATCATGGATGATTTGCCAGACGCTAGAAAGAAGGAACTAATTAAAACCCATCAATCAGAAGGCGTGTATGATTATTGGAACTGGGACAAGAGTCAGTTTATGAAGTGGCCAGACTTATTTATCCTAACGCCCGACAATATTAAATATATTGATAGCGAGCTTTATGATAAATTAAATGATGAAACCAAAATGAAATACTTGCGCTTTAAGTATGATTCGGAAGAAGACAAAACCAACACACGGCTAAAAATGGCAAGCTTATTAAAAGAGTCGACCCGCGACGGTATATATTCTTATAGCGTTGAAAACGAAATACCTGACGAGATGATACCGGATGAAGAAATATTAAAGGATACCACTGTTCACAGAAAACGAAATGCCTTGTTAATTTCAGCAAACAAATTTACCGATACTGAAAAAGAAGCTATACTGGCAAACATTTTAAATGAGACCCACTTTTGGACTCATGAAGATACAGAAACATTTAATGAATTGTTGTTTGCAGATGGAGTATTGACAGTTGGATTTGTAAAATCGTATTGGGATACCCTTATAACTAAATTTCCAGATGCCGTTACTAATTTTTTAGTTAGAAACGTAAAACTTATAACAGAAACAAATGATATTGACGATAATATGAAAATATTATTGCTGTATCTTATGGCAAAAAACAAATCCTGTGACGAAGATATACTTGAGATAACTAAGCCAGAGAATAACAGCAATAAAGTTGCTGCTGTCAGGTTGTTTTATGAAAGTGGTCAGAGCCTGAAACAAGGCAGACGCGATGAGACCGAAGAGTTTTTTATAAAAGCTCACGGGGCGCTATTATCGCTGATGCAGTTAAAGGACGGAAAATTTGCAGACACAAAATATCTGTTCCCCCAATGTACAAATTCTTATACGAAATGCCGTTATTGCGAGGCAAAATTTTGGATCCCCCCAAAGAATAATGAAAACAGAAAAGAATATGCATATTGTCCGAGAACCCGCAAAAAATTTTATTTGGATAACGATTGTGCCCACATTTTGGCAAGAACGATGTTACCTATTGGGTCGTGGTCCCTTTTGGAGTTGTTTGAGGCTATTGGGTTAACGGGTTATAAAATAAGCAGTAACCAACATTTACCACAAGCTAGGAATATTAATTTATCACAAATGGATCCGCGCAAGCATTTATCTGGTCTGCTTGATCCCCGGGAGTATATTCCCCGGATGGCAGGCAGTTTTAACCGTCTGTATGAAATAGAGGATCATCTTAAATGCAGAAAATGTAATGACAATATGATATTTGAATTAAAGTATAGTATCAGAGATATTGCAGTGTATATGGTAACGGTTGCAAGTTGCAGGGATGCTAATCCAGATCACGATCACAATGTGTATTTGAATCACTGTCGTGGGTGCGGCAAGATTATCGACAGTCGTGATGACAGGTATAAGGATAGAGAGGGATTTTATATCTGTATGAAATGCGGAACTGGCGGTTATAATACAATACCTGGAACTATATGCCCTAATTGCGGACATGGCGGGTCTAATATGGTTCCGTCAGGGGATGGGCGGTATCACTGCAATCTCTGCGGTCATGAAATACAAGTTCCCAGCAGGAGAATACAAGTTCCCGACAGATACTGGTGAAGACCGTTCAGGAATCAACTTGTTGACCTGTGTTAGTGATTTTGGCTGGAAGTCTTTTGGTTTGGGGTCGAACCAGCCCGTTGATTACAAAAGTCCTTCACGCTGAACATAATTACTGGTTAGTTACGCTCTGCAGTGAAGGACTTTATGATTTTTCTAGATATATCCCAGTTGATGATTGGGCTTTAAAGAGCAACTTTATTTTACAATGAACCAGAAAATAAAATTATGTTGCTGTCGTTATTCAGTTATCGTTTGTCAGGTTTTTGTTTCACGTGAAACTTTCTGCTTTACCGCAAAACGCCAATACAATACGGCGAAAATGCAGCATCGCATTACTTTTACATAACAAAACGGCATTCGTTTTCACGCGAATGCCGTTTTACTTATTTATCTCCATCCCATCTCCCTCACACCGCATCCCTTTCATTCAGTCCAATAAACTTCGTGCAGTCGTTTTTGAAAAACAGATTGAC
>CACYEJ010000490.1 GCA_902773395.1 uncultured Ruminococcus sp. | reverse complement strand
TTGACTGCCATTTCGATTACCTCTTTTCTTGAAATAAAACATATTGGTTTATGGGCGGACAACTAATTTTTCTGTGGCATCACTCCCTTCAAAAAAATTTGGGGCTTCAAGCCCCATAATTACCTCGTCTGTGCATTGCTCTTTTTTACTGTCTGTAAAGCATCAGATGTTATTTTTTTCGTTGCAATTAATATCTTTCCCACTGTACCCTTTGAAGCTGTTGAGGGCTTTTCCGCAATTGCAGACGCTTTTGATGTGAATTCAGGCATCGAAAGAAGTTCCTATTTTAAATATCAGATGACATTATCACATAAAAACACATTACTTGTTAATAAATTTGTTGATTTTTGTAGGTTTTGATGATATAATATAAAAAAACAAACTTGAGGTGCATTATATGTTTAACAAAATAAAATCAGGAAAAAATGTTTTTCTTTTGATGCTGATAATGTTCAGTATTTTTTTAATTTTGCCGAATAAAGTATACGCCTTGGAAAAATCCAATTCCAAAGAACAGGTTTACTATTATAATGATATTGTAAATACAGGTCTGGACAACGGATATTCGGGAAATGACACTATAAAAAAGGACGATCCTCATTACGGCTGGAGCTTAGGAAAATTTTGTATTAAAGGTTTTTCTGCCAAAAAGGAAGACAGCTACAAAAATCTCGTATTCCTTAAAAATGTTAAAAATAACAGCGATTCTGAAGAAGGCAATAAAATAACCCTGTCCTTTTTGTTGGAACAGAATATTGATAAGCTTAACGGAAAAGACAACATGAAGATTTTTGATGATGAAAACGGGTTTGATGAAACACTTGGAACAGATCAGAATAAATTCGGACGTGGTACTTTGATAGTAAGAAAGACAGATTACACAAACCAAAAAGAGGAACCGCTTATACATAGTAATTTTCTCAAGTTAAATGCTGTCAAAGGAAAAGAAAAAATCATTGACTTTTGTGAAGAAGGGGATTACGAGGTTGCCTTGGATTACGAAATAGTGGTTGAAGATAATCTTGTTGTGATACCTACACCAAAATACTATAATTACCGTATGTCCTTTAAGTTTTCAGTCAGAAACGGCAACTGCATGGTATATCTGATGAACGGCAAAACAAAATCCGAAATACAAAACACATCTATCGTTGAAAATGGTTTTTATATTGATCTTGCACGTTCAAGATATCTTGACATAAATCTCAAAAGGAAAACTCTTGTTAATGGTTCAGATGAGCTTACGGAGGATGTAAAATTCAACGGTCCGGCAGAAGAAGGCAAGATATATGATAAAGACGGTATATACGAAATTACTGTCAAGAACAACTATACCGGAGAAAGCACAGAGAAAAAAGTGTATGTTGGTAAGGATAAGGTACTTAAGGCTTATGTACAGAATAAAGGCATGAGCATAAAGGATATAAGAGCCAAGGTTTCAAGCGGCGCAACAATTAGTGATGACGGTGTAATTACAATGCCCGTTGTTACATCCACCGTTGTAAAGCCAAAACAGATTTCAGAGCAGGTATCTGTACCAGATTCTTCTACAGCAAAAAAATCAGAAGCTTCAAAAACCTCCGAAACGGCTGAAAGTGAAGTTAAAACGAGCGGTGAAAGCGATGGTAATATTGTTATAGCTTTCGACCCTGAGAAAGTTAATATGCTGATAATTATTTCTATTATAGTTTCTATAGTTGTCGGAGCTGTAACTATAACAGTTATTTTTGTAAAGAGAAAAAATAGACATCAGTGATTTGGAGTGATTATTAATGAAAATTCGTAGGATTTTATCACTGATATTGGTATGCGCCTTTTTGTTGACCGGATGTTCGGTAAGTTATGAGCCTGCTAAGAATACACAAAGCAGTGAACAGACTGTTTCAGAAGTTTTGCCGTCTGCTGAGAATGTAAGCAGTGATGTTTCAAATGATGACAGTGATATTGGTGATGAACTGAGTATTGATTTGACTGATTTCAGTTCGGAGGACACACTTAGGTATATAGATGATTGTATTTATACTGATGTTGTCAATACTCTTGACAGTGATGCGTATTTTGTTGAAAATGTTGAAACGATATATTACTCACAGGAGTATATTGATGAATTGAAGTTCAATTCATTGGAGAACATATATTTCGGATATAATCTTTCCGAATTGAATGACCTTTTCAAAGGAACAAAATATATATTTGACGCAGACAGAAATAATAATACCATAGTAAAAAAAGCGGAAGTGTTTGATGACACGACCGGTAAGATTATTAAAAATGTTGCAATTGGTACGGGGGTTATTCTTGTTTGTGTTACTGTTTCTCTTGCGACAGGTGGAACTGCACCAGCTGTTTCTGCAATATTTATGGCAAGCGCTAAAGCTGCCACAATTGGTTCATTGTCGTCTGCCGGTATTGGTGCAGCTATTGCAACTATGACTACTGATTACAGTTCTCAAAGTTTTGATGATAGTTTGAGAAATATTGTTCTTCAGGCAAGTGAAGATTTTAAGTGGGGAGCAATAATTGGTGCTGTTACCGGCGGAGCAGGAAAAGCATTTGAATTGCATAAAGCTACTGCATCCGGTTTAAAAATGAGCGAAGCTGCAACTATTCAAAATAAATCAAAGCTTAGTGTTGATTTTATTAAACAAATAAAATCAATGGAACAATATTACGACTTGGTAAAAAACGGCTTAAAAAATGGTCTACCTTTAAAGGATGCAGATTATATTGTTAAAGACAGCAAGTTTTCATTGGAAGTAATTGAAAATATTTTTTCAAAAAAAGAGTATGATAAAGTATACAAAGCCTTGAATTTGAAGGAATTTGAAATCGAAGGCACTAAAGTTTTAGTAAACCCTAAGAATATAGAGTGGAACAAAGTATACAGTGATGGTCTTACAAATTTAGACAGAGTAAAAAAAAGTTTAAATTTGGTAGACAAAAATGGAAATGTATTTGAATATCACCATGTCGGACAAAATCTTGATAGCCCTATAGCTTTAATACCGAAAAAAATACATAATGAATTTTATAAGTTATTGCATCCAAAGAAAACGTCCATTGTTGATCATGGAGGTTCTTGGAACAAGCTAAGAAAAACCATCTCTAAAGGCTTGGCAAAAATTGACGGAGTGTTGTAATTAATGTGTTTTTCCCCCCGCGCAAGATGAAACTTGCCGGGGGGATTTTCTCGTTTGAGTTAATTTTTTCGTGTCCTCAAGAAAGCCGTTAATACATTCTTTTAAGTTGTCAGCGTAAACGCTCTGACTTATATATTTTTGCAT
>CACYEJ010000489.1 GCA_902773395.1 uncultured Ruminococcus sp. | reverse complement strand
CCATTCCCCATACGGCGCTTATGGCCGCAAGGTAATTTTCGATATTGTGAAGGCCGGGGATCTTTATTTCATCGGCTTTCATTATAAATGTTTCTTTTCCGTGGTCGTTCATTATGATGCTGCCGTCCTCCGACATATATGCGCCGTTTTCAGTCCTGCGGCGTCGTGAGAACATCAGCAGATCACCCCTTACATCTGATGCAAAGGATGAGGAAATATCATTGTCAAGGTTGAGCACAGCCTTTCCGAAGGCGCTCTGGTGAAGCACTATGTTCCTTTTTGAGTCGATATATTCCTGCATATCCTTGTGTATGTCAAGGTGATTGGGCGCAAGGTTGGTCACAACGGCAATGTCGGGGCTTTTGCGCATGGAGATGAGCTGGAAGCTGGAAAGCTCCACCACGGCAATGTCGTCGGGGCTTATATCCTCGATCTCCGGCAGAAGAGGATGTCCGATATTGCCCCCGAGATGTACGTTATATCCCTCGGCTTTCAGCAGCTCGGATATTATTGTGGTGGTGGTGGTCTTGCCGTCGCTGCCAGTCACCGCAATGATCCTGCAGGGGCAGAGATCAAAAAAGACCTCCATTTCGCTGGTCACGGCGGTGCCGTTCTTTCTTGCCTCGTTCAGCTCGTCCATATAGAACCTCATTCCCGGAGTGCGGAAGATCACATCGGCCTTCAGTCCTCTGAGATAGTCCTCCCCCAGCCGCAGCTCTGCGCCGTACTCCTCGGCAAGAGCGGCATTTTCACCGAGAGCTTCACGGTCACGCTTGTCGCAGGCGATGACCCTTGCGCCGTATTTTCCGAAGAGCTTTATCAGCGGCAGGTTGCTCCCGCCTATACCGCAGAGCGCAACGGTTTTATTTTCAAGACCCTTTAAAAATCGCAGGATATTTGTTTCCACAGTAAGTCACCCTCTATAATTTTTTTACTGTACCGCTTGGTACACAACATTTAATTATACTCCCTTCCGAAGATAAATTCAACACCGCAAAGCCGGCTCAATGGGGGTTTTGAAGGTTTTTTACGGTATTTTTTATGTTTTTTGCGGGTCGTCCGCCGCCGTGAGCGGAGAAAGCGCCGGGGCTTTGTACAGCGTTCAGGCACAGCAAACGCAAAAGGCAAGAATTTTTTTAAAAAAACACTTGCCAAAACGGATGAAGTATAGTATAATACATCTGCATGGGGGTATAGCTCAGCTGGGAGAGTGCTTGACTGGCAGTCAAGAGGTCACGGGTTCGAGCCCCGTTATCTCCAGAAACGCCCCGTCACTAAGGTGCCGGGGCTTAGTTAATGGTGAATAGTGAATAATGAATAATTAATTATGGATCGCTCAGGGGCGTTTCTGTATTATTCATTATTCACTATTCACTATTATTTTTTCACTAATTAATCATTATGACTATTGAACAATGTGAATAACAATGCTATATTAATTGTAATAAACATCGTTTTTGAAATAACCTATACAGGGGGTCGAACTGATGACAGTTGATCAATTAGAACATTTTGTGAAATACTATCTGCCAGATGAAGATTTGTCTCCCGATGATTTAGAGTTTATTGTGAGCAATTCACCAGAAGTCAAGAGATTAATTCACAGAGAAAAGTATGATTATCGCGATTATCTCAAAATATATTCTATCTGCCAGGAGATTGATAATTCGAAAAGAAAGTATTACTTCAGTGCCCGATATCGTTGCATTAAATATGTGAAAGAACAAAAAGAAAAGTATATTGATTTTACTAATACTGAGTTTTCTCCAAAAGGCGATTTAATTACTCACAAAATAAAAGTGGGAGATTTCACTTTTGACGCTCTCACAGCCTCAGAGTATAATTTTATTATTTTGCTTCTAAAATGGTCGGATGAAAAATTCAGAACAGGCGAATTTCCAGTTGACAATAGCATAGACGCTGAGCCGATTTCTATTCCACAATCGATTCAGGACGAGTTGGGACTATTCGTTGATATTCAGACAGAAATACCATTTACTGTCGGTTACGGAGAGTATACGATTTTAGATGAGTACCATATTCGTCCGTCGTATTTCGCCGGTGGTGGGCTTTGTTTTTACATTGCCGATTATCATTCTAGATGTACGAGTATTGAAAATGCAAAATCATATTCTGTGTTTGATCCTAGACCCAGAATATCCGTATTCCCAACTCCATATAAGGAAGCAGGAGGAAAAGATTACTGGTTCAGTGATACCAAAAGCCTACAGATCCTTGGTAATGAGAAAACACTAAAGATTTATGTAACTAATGGCAAACTTAATAAAGAAACAATAGAAATACGGCTTTTTTCAAAAAGAGATTATTATTCTGTTGCCGCCTGGTTGATTGTAGCCTTGACATTTTATAATCATTCTTATAGTGATAATAAATATCTAATAATCAAAGAATTATGGCCGGCCAGTCCCATTCTTCTAGACGGCCATGCAAAATGGGTTTTAGAAAGAGAAGAAGCCGATAAGAAAACCGCAAACCACATCAGACTACTAAAACCATTCTATACTTCAATCGCTGATATTCTCCGTGAATACACAAAAGTCATAAAGGATAAACAAAACAAGCAAAATCAAAGCTTGGAAGACTGCTTCTCTAATGAATGTATTGCTATTGTAGACAAGATGATTTTTTCAAGTTTTGTTCCAAATGGGACTGATTTATTGAATGGAATAATGAATAGCTCATTCGAGTATAATGAATTACGCGAGAAAGCCAAAAGCTCAAAAATATCAAAATTATCGCACGTTTCCGAATTGTTAAAATCCGTTTACGCAATTGACATTGCCGCCATTGCCTTTGAGAAGATTGATCAACCAATTTCACAAGCTATAATACATTTTTATAAACTTTTAGGCGAAGCGTGTATCGACATTGATAATAACAAGTATTATAATGAAGAGTTTGAACAATGGCTGCAATTACAGCAAAACTATTTTGATTCTATTGAAAGAGGCGATGACTTAACCAAGTACGAAAATGTGCAAGACGATGTTGATGAAGGCGATGGTTGCTCTGTTGTCTCAATTACAAGCACATGGACAACAACTACAACATATTTATCGTCAGATAAATCAACTGTAACGGTTATATCCGATAATAGCAATACATCAACATCCAACGCCAAGGAGGAATTGGAAAGCCTTATCGGTCTGGATTCCATAAAGAATGATGTTGTAAATTTGATTAGCTTAGTTAAAGTCCAGCAAATGAGAAAAAACAAAGGTTTGAAATCAGTACCTGTTTCTCTTCATCTGGTATTTACAGGCAATCCTGGGACCGGCAAAACAACAGTTGCCAGAAT
>CACYEJ010000488.1 GCA_902773395.1 uncultured Ruminococcus sp. | reverse complement strand
GGGTGCTTTGATATATTTCTTATTTTTTCTTAAAGAAAGTTTATTTAGTTTCGCTGAGGTTAGTTTATTTTCCTACGCTAATTTGTTCCGTCACCCGCAAACTTTTGAAAAAGTTTGATCAAAACTTTATTATGCTGGATCTTTTAGATTTTGAGTATAATTACTCCACCGGCTTCAAATTCCAGATACCCTCAGCGTAATCTCTGATTGATCTGTCAGCCGCAAAAATACCTGCATTAGCAATATTCACAAGTGAAATCTTATTCCACTTAGCTGCGTCCTTGTACAGAATAGACGACTTCTTCTGAGCCTCTGCATAATCCGCAAAGTCTGCAAGAACCATATACGGATCCTGCTCTGTAAGGTTCTTTGCAATGTGGCTGCATCTTGAACTGTTAAGCTCGTCAATAGCTTTCTTGATAACCGGATTGTTCACATAATAATCCATTGGGTTGTAGCCGTTAGCTTTAAGCTTCATAACCTCAGGCGTTGTCATGCCGAAGAGGAACATATTCTCATCGCCCACCGCATCGTGAATCTCAACATTTGCACCGTCCAATGTTCCCAATGTCAAAGCACCGTTAATCATAAACTTCATATTGCCTGTACCGGAAGCCTCTGTGCCTGCAAGCGAAATCTGCTCGCTAATCTCTGATGCCGGCATAAGTTTCTCTGCAACCGTAACTCTGTAATCCTCAAGATATACAACCTTGAGTTTGTCGCTCACACTCGGATCGTTATTTATCTTATCAGCCATTCTCACGATGAACTGAATAATCTCCTTTGCGAAGTAGTAGCCCGGAGCTGCCTTTGCACCAAATATGTATGTCTTTGGAGTAAACTCCGCATTCGGGTTTTCTCTCAAATACTGCCATTGTGTGAGAATATGCAGCGCATTGAGAAGCTGTCTTTTGTACTCGTGCAAACGCTTAACCTGTACATCGAAGATTGAATCCGGATCAACGATAATGCCGTTCTTCTCCTTAATGTACGCTGCCATTGCAGCCTTGTTGTTACGCTTAATCTTTGCAAGATTCTCCTGAACAGTCTTGTCATCAGCGTATTTGAGCAGCTTGGTAAGCTCGGACGCATCACTGCGGAAACCGCCGCCAATAAGCTCGGTAATCATGCCCGACAGCTCAGGATTCGACTGGTTAAGCCAACGTCTGTGAGCAATACCGTTAGTAACATTTGTGAACTTTTCGGGAGTAACTCTGTAGTAATCATTGAAAACGGTATCCTTCAAAATCTGACTGTGAAGTGCAGACACGCCGTTTACCTTGTAGCTTGCCATAACTGCAAGGTTAGCCATTTTAACAACGCCGTCGTTAAGGATAGCCATTCTGCCAACCTGATAGCCGTCAACGCCCTTTGCATGAAGCTCCTCGCAATAACGTCTGTTAAGCTCAGCCACAATCTGGTAAATTCTCGGAAGTTTATTTCTGAACATATCTTCGCCCCAGCACTCCAATGCCTCACGCATAACAGTGTGGTTTGTGTAAGCAATTGTTTTTGATACAATGCCCCATGCTTCGTCCCAGCCGTAGCCGTAGTCGTCCATGATAATTCTCATAAGCTCCGGAACTGCAAGAACAGGGTGAGTATCATTCAAGTGAAGAGTAACGAACTCAGGCAGGTTTTCAAGAGTACCGTTATTCATAAAGTGTCTTCTCAGGATATCCTGAATAGTAGCAGAAACAAGGAAGTACTGCTGATTAAGACGAAGGCTCTTTCCCTCTGCGTGGTTATCGCCCGGATAGAGAATCTGAGTAATTGACTCAGCCATTGCCTTCTGCTCCATAGCACGCATATACTGTCCGTCGTTAAAGAGGTTCATATCAATATTTTCGGCTTTAGCAGCCCAAAGTCTAAGTCTGCTAATACCCTTGCCCTCGTTGCCTGAAACATACATATCATACGGAACAGCCGTAACTGTAGTGGCATTTTTTAGAGTAACGGTACATTTGCCGTCGCCCCATGCCTCCTCAACATTACCGTTGAACTTTACCTCAACAGCCTTATCGGGGTGAGATTGAAGCCAAACGCTGCCGCCCGGAAGCCAATTATCCGGAAGCTCTGTCTGCCAGCCGTCAACCAAACTTTGCTTGAAGATACCCATTTCGTAACGAAGCGAATAACCCATAGACGGGTATCCCTGAGAAGCAAGACCGTCAAGGAAGCAAGCCGCAAGACGACCCAAGCCGCCGTTGCCAAGACCTGCGTCCGGCTCCTGATCATATATCTTATCAATACTTGTGCCAAATCCCTGAAGAGCCTTACTAAAGGTATCTTCAAGATTAAGGTTGCATACATTATTCTTTAATGAACGTCCAAGCAGGAACTCCATACAAAGGTAATAAACTGTCTTTTTCTTCTGAGCAACAGTCTTATCGGTAAAATCCTTGTAGCCCTTGCTCATAAGGTCACGGACAACCAAAGCGGTTGCCTTATAAAAATGCTCGTCAGTAGCGTCCTTAACGGCAACACCCATATTATGTGACAGTTTTGCTGCGATAAGCTCCTTAGCCTCTTGAACAGTTAATTCGTAATTCATAATTGACATCTCCTCCATAATTACTGGCAACGCCGGACGAACCGGTAACACCGGACGAACTGCCAACGGCAGACGAAATACGCACACCTACTTTTTGGGTTAGGTGACTTTACCGCCTGCGTCAGAATTTGT
>CACYEJ010000487.1 GCA_902773395.1 uncultured Ruminococcus sp. | reverse complement strand
ATACCATATTTTGCACCGAAATTGTTCTGTTTATCAGCATTTCGAGACTTTTATGAAGAAAAAAGCAGACACTAATTAGCTTTCGGGCGTTCTCCTTTTGGCGGTTTTGCTTTTGAAGCAGGATTTTAAGGAATCAGCATTTCACATTCTGCCTGATGAAGTACTAAATGAATCAAAATGTGATGTTCTCTTATTGTTTTTGCTGAAAGCGGTCTATTATCATATTCGATATGAAAGAGTTCGGCAGTATTGATATGAAGTGCAGCGGCGATTTTTTCTGCTGTTTCAATCGTTACTTTAACACCTTTTACTGACTGTCTGAAAGTTGTCGCAGAAATCTTCGCTGCTTCTTTGGCGAATATTTCCGTATTTGTATAACCTTGCTGTTTTATCAACTCTTTTAGTTTTTTACTGTCGTTAATAATAGCTTTGCCGCTGTTTTTGCGTAAACCCTCTTTTGAAAGCTCCTCATAAAGTTTATTAAGGTGTTGAGGGCGAATATCGCATATTTTAAAGTGTCCTATTCCCTCATTGACACGTTTTAACAATTCTCTGTATCTGACAACGGTATGATGTCGCAGCTCTCCGGATTGTTCTTTCAGGTTAATAACATATTCGGCATAATCAGAAAATTTCTGTCTGCCGTCGCCCGAAAGCCCCATTTTGCATTGTTCTTCAAACAAGGTCGCTTGTCTTTGCAGTTCCTTTTCAATCTGTTTTGCGGTCATTTTTGGTGTCGGTTTCCAAGTCATTTCATAGGGCTTTAGTTTGTTGCCGCTGCTGTCATAGCCACGAGCGACACGAATACGGTATGAAATAACTTCTCCGTTTTTATTCTTCCTCGCCGTTATGCTTGCCATTTTCTTCACCGTCTTTATAATTAAATTTAGAAGCCAATGTTGCTATTTCTTCATCTGACCATCTTTTATTTTCAAAAAAATCACAAAGAATTTTATTTTTAGATTGGTATTCATTGACACTGTCGTATGCATATACTTTCACCATTTCATATATAGCGATTGTTAATCTATATAGATATAGATCTGCACTATCTACATTTTTTTCTATATATATAATGGGATCATATAATTCAGAAAATATCTTCTCATCTTCTTTAGCTAACTTTATTCGTTTTATTATTTTAGTTACGTTTTCGTTAATATCTTCTATAGCCTGATCATAAATTTCACGGTATCTTTGCATTGGTTCAATTATTTTAATTATGAAATTTTGATCAACAATAAAATCTATAAATCTATCAAAAGAAAATTTATCTAAAAGTGCATTAATTGTAAGATCATTATGTTTTTCTTGATATTGATGTAAAATTTCAGCTGTTGGTGTAGTTTCCACACTTTTAGTAAAGTCTTTACATGCGTGTAACAAACAAACTGATTCCGAAGAAAGATTTACATAATCGCATACTTGTTTCAATTGTATATTGTCTGTTGATACTTTTGATAGTCCAAGCAAATAATCTGTTGTTGTATTAAAATATTCAGCTATTTTAATGAGTTGTTCTATATTTGGTGATCTTCTACCGTTTACATAGTAACTTATTGTATTTTCAGAAACAGATAAAACAGTGGCTAACTCTCTTTGTGTTTTATTGTTTTTATTAAGTAATGTACTAATTCTTTGTCCAATAATTTCTTTTAAATTTTGATTCATAAAAAACACCCTTTGTATAACAAATTTGATAACGTTTTAAAAAAGTTTAACAAATCGCTTGACTTGTTGTTGCTGTTATGTTATATTCAAAGTGTAACATATTAGTTATTGATATGTCAACAACAAATTTTAATTTTAGGTGGTGAAAATATGCTTAATAATTCCGAAATCAGAAACAGGGCAAAAACAAAAAGTGTAAAGCTGTGGCAAGTCGCTGATTGTTTAGGAATAACGGACAGCTCATTCAGTCGTAAACTTCGTCACGAATTGCCCGAACCTGAAAAAAGCCGTATATTGTCAATTATTGATGAAATCAGCGGCAAGCAGACCGAAACGGCACAATAAAAAAAGCCGCCTCACCTACGGCAATAGGTAAGACGGCAAGCAAAGCACGAACACAAATACAACAAAGCCGCTGTATTAAATGCTTTATTATATCATATCACAACAGCGGCAGAATGTAAACGATTTTATGAGGTGATTTGATTGGAAAACATAACAAATTTGCCGCTTATGCTTTCGATTAATGAAACTGCCGAGCGTTGGGGTATAACAAAACATTATGCCCGTCAGCTTGCATTGAGCGGAACAGTAAAGGCGGTTCGTATCGGCAAAGGAAAAATCCTTATTAATCAAAGCAGTGTTGAGGAATACTTCAATTCTTCTTACCTTACCGATATAACACCAACACAAAACAGCGGCATTCAGCCTATTCCGTTAAAACTTTAAGGCGGTGCGTTTATGCAAGAATATTTCAGTACAGAAACCGCCTGCTACTTTGAAACTGAACCCCACAGCCGCATTTTATCTCTTATCGGGGACGGACACGAAAATGCAGTACATAAAGCCAATTTGTTGAGAAATGTGGAGATGTCAGACAGAGAATTGCGGAAAATGATTGAATTTCTCCGCCGTCAGGGCGTTGTTATTATCTCCGATGATAACGGCTATTACTTTCCTGCTGATGAAGCAGAGTTGCAAGCGTACATAAAACGGGAAGAACGCAGAGCCAAAAGCGTGTTTTATACGCTAAAATCAGCAAGACACTTGTTGAAAAATTGGAACGAATGACAAAATTGTCCGCCGTGCTGAGAGGTGCGGCGGTGAATTGTAAGGAGTGATATAAAATTGGGCGATAAAAGGATGTTCAGCAATTCCGTTGTTGACACAGATATGCTTTTGGATATGCCGCTGACAACACAGGCATTATATTTTCATTTGGGTATGCACACCGATGATGAGGGTTTTGTTAATTCGCCGCAAAAAATAGTACGTGCTTTAGGTTGTCAGCCGGATGACTTTAAGCTGCTTGTTGCTAAAGGCTTTGTTATCTGTTTTGATAATGGAGTTATTGCGATTACACATTTTCATCAAAATAATACCATCAGAAAAGACCGTTTAACACCTACAAGATACCAAGAATTAAAAACACAATTAACCATCGAGAATAATGAATATAAAATGGTTGACAACCATATGACAACCATTTGTCAACCAACCGACAACCAAACGTCAACCAAATGTCCGCATAATATAATTCAAGATAATATAATAGAAGATAATATAAATACTCTCTTGTCAACTTCCGTTGACGGGCGAACCGCTTTTGATTATAAATCCGTTGTTGATTTGTTTAATTCTGTTTGCGTATCTTTACCCAAAGTCGCTAAACTGAGTGAAAACAGAAAGCGAAATATCAAGAACGCACATAAGCAATTGGACGGAAATTTTGAAGATTTCTTTCATCGCATAGAACAATCCGACTTTTTAACAGGACGCAGCGGTAATTGGAACGGTTGTAGCTTTGATTGGATATTAAAGCCTTCAAACCTTATCAAGATTTTAGAGGGTAACTACGACAACAAGAACGGCAACAGCGGCAAAAAGGGCAATTTTCCGACTTTACAGGATTATTTAGAGGAATTTTAAGGGGGTAGCAGTATGTATGAAAATTTGATTGAAAAAATAAGTGAACGTGCAGCATTCATCAAAAATGACAACGATTAT
>CACYEJ010000486.1 GCA_902773395.1 uncultured Ruminococcus sp. | reverse complement strand
AGTTTAGCATATCAGGGCGAAGGTAGCAGAGATGATGTGAATGGTGATGGCTCTGATAGAGCGGCAAAGACAGCAGATAATAACTACACATATAAGTATGATTATTTGAATTTGAATGGTGTTACCGGTGCAACTGTAACAATGTATCGTGTAGCTAAACTTACCAACGATAAAGGTTGGGACTGGGAGCAGTATGTTAAGGATTACACAGGAACGAATGATATTCCTGGTTTCACAGATTTCGCATCACTTTTAAAGAACAAAGATGGTGATCCGAACAATGCTAAAAGTAGCAAGACCAACGATTATGAATTTAATACTAAGAGCAGTGATTTACAGCAGATGGCTGCTTATCTTGAAAGAGTCGCTGAAGATTTGAAAACCCAAGCTGCTAATGAAACAGGTTCTACTACTCCAAAAACCGATTTGTTGAACTCAATAAAAACAGCAACTGTAACTGTTGATAACAACAATATAGCCAATGGTGTTACATTACCGGAAATCAGTGCAGAAACATTGGATTTGAACGGCGATGGTATTGTGGACGCAAGTGAAGCAGCTCTTACAGAGAATGTTATCGGTTATTATCTTATCGTTACAGAAACAGATCAGTCCGGAGTTCTTGTACAGCCTGTTCTGATTTCTCTTAAGAATGGTGATAACAAAAAAGTGACTTTGAAAGGTTCTACTATTGACATCAATAAAAAGATGACAACGATAACCCCTGAAGTTGATAATTCAAAAGATTTGACTGCAACATTTAATGACACTGCAAAGTCCGGTCTTGTTTCTAAAAATGACAAAGTTTACTATGAGATTGCTGCACAACTTCCGAAATATGATGTGAATGTAAATTCAGAGTATATAAAAGACTTTGTTATAACAGATACAATGAGTGGCGGTTTGACATTGCCGAATGTAATAGGAAGCAATATAGTTGATCCGGAACAGTTTGAAGTATTCTTGGTTGAAAACGCAGACGATAAGGATACGGCAGCAAAGCGTTGGACATTGACAGGTAGTGATTTGAAGAACTTTGGTGACTATCAGTTGACAAGAAATACGGACGGTCATGGATTTACTCTTACTATTACCGGCTATCAGATGAGAGAAACCGATGCGAGAGCGAATGAAGGTATTAATGCAGGTGAGGAAGTAGCAGGTGGCGACGGAACGATAGATACAGTAGCTATTTTGTCGCCTGCAGGAACTAGTCATGCCGCAACTGAAACACTGGCAGAAGCTACAAGACTTGATCCTGATGCCAATAAGGGCGGTCTTAAGAAGATGGAAAATGCTTTCATCTATGTAAGATTCTATGCTGATGTAAACAAGAATGCTGCTGGTACAGATCCGACAGCTGAAAAAGATATGGCTTTTGACAGAACTTTCGATGAATACATTAAAGTTGAAGGTATAAAGGCTGCCGATGTAACAGCGGTGGGCACAGATTATGATGATATCGCAAATCAAGTTATCAGAGCTGAACTCTTTGGCGAAACACTTTATAATAAGACATACACTGCTAATGACTATAAAGTAGATTGTTTCTCAGATGCCGAGAAAACAGCGATAATTGCAGCTTTGAAAGCAGCAGGCTGTACGGGGACAACTACAAACAATCCGAAAACCGCACTTACAGATTATAATGCTGATAACCTCAATGCTGATACCGCCGACGGCAGATTCCTCCGTATACTTGCACTGCTTGCAAAAGATAAGCACAATATTACTCTTAACGGTGAATACAACACTGCTAAGATGACATACGGCAACCGTTATTCAACAGGTGACGGCGATGGCGAAAAGAAAACTGACTATTCTAAAGTATATTCAGTAGACCTCCAGCTCGACAAATTTGTTGAGACTGTAACGGTTGAGGGTGCACCTCACATTGATGAAACATTGGACGGCTATGTAGAGTATGCTAAGAAGATAGCTACTACACCGTATACTTATAGCTACACTTATGATGATGGGGGAACATCTAAAACCAAAGAGGTTACGTTTACGTTGAATGACCTTACAGGAAAAGCGGATACCACTGATGAATATAAAGCGGCTGACGCAATAACAGCGACTGTACCTAGTTTCTCTGCTCCCGATCCTGCAACGGCGAACTGGACATATTGGAGCGGTCTTACAGCACAGCAGAAGAAGATGGTAGCTGACTTGGTTACAAAAGAAAACGCAAGAAGAGATGCTAATCTTACTAATGGTAATGATTATGACAACACATTTGATAAGCAGCCCGTAGTAGGTGCTATATTCCATCTTGCAAGAAAATACAATGATGGTACTGATGATAAGAAATTGAGTCTTGGTTATTCTATGTCAACTGCTGATGGTTCTCTTCAGAAACTTGAAAATGTGACAGAGCCATCTGATACTGCTCCTGCTTCAATACCTGCAATCACTGGCAAGACAGGTTACATATTCCAGGATGAAAATCAGAAGTATCGTATAGGTTATCTGCCAACAAGCACTGACGGAAGTGGAAATACTGTTTATAACGGTGACAATACATGGAGAATGATTGAAGTTGGCGATTATGAATTGACAGAGCTTTCTGTTCCGACAGGCTTTAAGAAGTGGGCTAGCCCTGTTGAATTTACAGTGTCTGCTGATAAGGAAGATGCTACAACTCCGGAAACTTTAGCTGCAAATGCTTTCTTGGGTTCTTATGATGCAACGGCAACAATAAGTTTGGATTCCAATGCTAGTGCTTCTATTGGTATAGCATCTGTCGCTGACCTCCACGGAAATGGAACAAACGATACAACAACACCAACAATTTTGCACTTCGCATTTACAAACAATCGTAATGGTGATGAAGCTAAATCTGGTGTATTGAGCCATGACCTCTTCAACCAGTATAATGACACTCTCCCCGCGACCGGTGGTATTGGTACTGTACTCTTTACAGCAGGCGGTATCTCTGTAGTTCTTATCGCCGGTGCACTCTTCGTAATGTACATGAAGAAGAGAAACGCT
>CACYEJ010000485.1 GCA_902773395.1 uncultured Ruminococcus sp. | reverse complement strand
TTCTAATAATCGGAATCAGGTATTTCTCATCCTGTTATTAAGCTTAACATCTTTTTCCACTTCACGCAAGAGCGGAAATGTAAAATGTACATGAATGAGCAAATGGAGTTTTTAGAGAATCAGCCTAACGCGTATAGTCTTGACTTGACTTAAGGGGTATTATAAAACCGCGTTTTATATAGATGCAGAGCAGAAAGAGAGAATGATCAAAAGTATGATTTCAGAAGAAATAAAGACGGAAAGAAACGCAAACATAGAGTTTCTGCGAATTCTGTCCATGCTGATGATTATGACAATGCATTGCCTGGCACAGACAGGTGCACTTTACGATTTAGAGGGGCCTGTAAGTTGCTATTACTGGTGGTTGGAAGCATTATGTGTACCAGCAGTGAATGTGTTTGTGCTGATCAGCGGATATTTCCTTGTAGAGTCTCAATTTAAGGTACAAAACCTTTTTAGAATTCTTGGTGTGGTTTGGAGCTACTCATTTTTGTTTTCCTTGCTGAATTCGTTTGTTGCAGGGGAAAGTATTTCTGTTGGGAATACAGTGCAGATGCTCTTTCCTGTTCTAACAAAAAAGTATTGGTTTGTTAATGCATATCTTGCGCTCTACCTGCTCAGTCCTTTTTTAAACCGGCTGATTCATTCTATCAGCAGAGTACAGTTTAAATACCTTCTAACGGTGCTTTTGGTGATAATGGTAATTCGCCCGACTTTGCTCCCCCGAAGAATGGCGCAGGATTCCACTGCAGGGCTTAGCGTTTTCTTTTTTATTGTGCTGTATTTCATATCTGCCTGGGAGCGGATATATGGCAGGAGGAACAAAAGAAAGCCAGTTTATTACGTGCTTCTCTTTTTTATTTTATCGTTTTTTCCGCTGTTATGCCGATGGGGACTAATGAGAGTTGGGGTTTCAGAAGATACCGCAGTACGGTTTTACAGCTATGACTCAGCCAATGTTGTGTTGCAGGCACTTGCATTGTTTTTTGCATTTCTCTCAATGCATAAATTATCCGGGAAATACGCTGTTAGCGTCAATAAAGTTGCAAAACTCTGCTTTGCTGCCTACATTATCCACTATGCAATGAACCGTACGGTATGGCATTTTTTCCATCTTCGCGGGATTATTCCGAATGTGTTATTTGGAACGCTGTCAATAATAACTTCGGTACTGATTGTGTTTTTTGCATGTATAGCGATAGAAAAAATGCGGCAACTTCTGCTGAAAAAGATCGAATTCGGTATAAAATTACAACAGATGCTGGAACTCTGGAACGAAATCGTCAATGCAGATTCAAACGCTTGACGGACGTGATATTAACTTTCAATTTCTGATAAATGCTGTCAGGGAGTTGTAAACATGGAAAAGAGAATGATTACAAAATCCCGGTGTTTATTCTTTGCCTTTTTCTTTTTGAGCACCTTGTTTCTGCTTTATAAATGCAAATACGGGTTTGCCCATTCCGATGAAGCGTTTTATCTTACAATCCCCTATAGGCTGTATCTTGGAGATGGTCTTTTTCTTCACGAGTGGCACCTTTCTCAGATGAGTGCATTTATACTTTACCCGTTAATGTGCTTCTATATGAGGGTGTTCGGAACAACGGATGGCATTTTTCTGGCATTTCGCTATTTTTTTACAGCCTTCCACACAATCACAGCAGTTCTGATGTATATCAAAATAAAAAAAGCAGATGAGATCGCTGCTTCGTGTATCTCACTTATCTATCTTCTTTATGTGCCCTTTGGAATTATGGCTCTTTCATATAACTCCATGGGGCTTGGTTGTATGGCATTGAGTCTTGTTTTTATGAACTGTGAACCCAGGAAGACAGACCTCTTTTTTTCGGGACTTCTTTATGCGTTCTCAGTTTTGTGTTGTCCCTATCTTGCAATTTTGTTTTTTCTGTATTTTCTTATATTTGTCCTTGAAAGGATACAAAGAAAAAGAATAGGTGGATTAGCTCTTTCAGGTATTTGTTTTCTCTATTGGTTTGCCGGGGTGTTATTGATTGCAGTATTATTTCTGGTGTTCGTCTTCAGTAGAATGAACGCAAGCAGGCTGCTGGAGGTTTTGCCGGCCATTCTGAATGACCCCGAGCACAAAACAAAATCTATAAATGACCTGATACGTTCTTATGTTGGCGCTTTTGTTCCCGGAAGCCTCATGAAGATTACGGATGCTGTTGCTGCAGCGCTGTTTATTGTTGCTCTTGCCGACAAGAGGAGAAATATACGAGCAGGTATCTATTTCGCTGTTGTGTCGATTCTAATCATTATTCAACTATGGTTTTTTTCCAGAATATATGTGTATATAAACTTTCTGATGCTTCCGTTGAATCTGTTGATTCCTTTCCTTTTGATACTTCCGGGCTCAGAGATTGTAAAGAGAAGGAACAGGGTGCTTTTTCTGGAGTATGTATTCCCAGGAGTGGTTTACACAATGTGTATTCACTGTTCATCGAACCAGCGTATCTATGTGATAAGCTCTGTTTCATTTATAATCCTGTTAGGTACAATTCAGATGCTCTTTACAATGCTGAAGAACGAATACAGATCATCGCCTATAAACAAAACAGTCTTTCCTGTGT
>CACYEJ010000484.1 GCA_902773395.1 uncultured Ruminococcus sp. | reverse complement strand
GTACCGCAGAAACGGCACTTTCCGTGGAAAATTTGGTAATGCCCACAGATGTAACAATAGCGCCCTTTGCCGCCTACACCGCCGTTAGCAGGCGTAATTACTGTATATCCGCAGTTCCTACAGTGTCTTCCCTTTGGAGTTTCGTGGAAAGTTCTCTTTTCGCAATGAGGGCAAATATTAAGCTTTGGCATTTTTTCCCTTCTTCCAATAAGCTTCTCTATCAGAGAAGCTTAATAATAATCGTTAATATCGATTCTAACCCGGAGCATACAGCAGCGATAATACTCCACATATTAAACACATCCTTCCTAAATGATTGAGAAATATTATTATATCTCAGAGTCGGAGTTGGAATCCATTTCAGACATCGCTGTAGCAAATGTTGCTATTCCTCCGAGAATGGCGATAAGGATTCTAAGGATTGGTTTACTCATAACATCACCTCCTTACGGGACCAATTATATCATCTATTTCGAATGATAGCAGTTAAGATCGAAGAAATTGCTGTGCATGTTGTTGCAATAAGTTTCCACATAATACCACCTCCCTCTTATTCAAGTGTATATATCAAGGTTTAACCCTTGATGAGTACAACTTTTCCATTCTCGCGTTTTGCTTTGTACTTGCGAAGGGAAGTTAGAGTGCAAATTCCGCCTCCGGCGACAGCAATTAGGATAGCGATTTTTACGGTATTCAGACTACCAAATGTGGTAATTAGTGCAGGAGTGGCAATACCTTCCAGAACTGTACCTACGGGTGTAGCTAAACCACCGGTTCCGGCTGAGGTCATAACACCTGTAACAGCAACACCGATTGAACCGATAGCAAGTACCCATGCAGTAGGTCCTATCGCTTCGATTCGTATAACTGCGGAACCAAGCGAACCTGTAACTATAATTTTGTTTTCGCCGTTGCGAATTGCCTTTCCAAGATCTTGCGGAGTACTTAAAGTTGGAATCATATTAACACGTCCTTTCTTGAATGTAAAATGTTGAAAAATATGTTTTCTTGTGATATAATGAGTGTTATAATATGAAATACGATAATTCAATCTACCAAAACTTGATTGTAACTCTATTATATCACTTACATAAGTTTCATGCGATAGCAAATATGCTGTCATAAGCATACATTTTTGTATCTTGATGTCAGTATCTGGAGTTGTATAGGTCTTCATATAGAGTAAGACGACTTAGTCCTTCACGGAAATCATCTTTACGCAGATCAGCAATCTTTGTATATGAATTGTTTTTTGTATCATCTACCAGATAGCCGTTTGAGTCTACCATGATATAGCTTCCCTCGAGTGTACGTTCCGCAACTATCACGGTTTTTCCCACTTTGTATCGAAATTGTTCCGGTGTATAGTCGACATTAAATTGTGAAAGCAGACTTTGCATATATGCCGAGTATTCTTCATCAGAAATAACCATGTGTGCATTATCGTGTGTACCGTCCGAGAACAGCATACAACGTAGAAATTTCCAACGATCTACATCCCACTCGCGAAGTTGCGGTGCAAGATTGTCAACCAGGTTAATGCTGTTGACAACTGTATTCACTTTGATTTTGATATAAGGATTAACGTTTCGAAGTATGCTTATTTTCTCGGCGTACTCCTCTGCATTTATAACCTGACCGTTACGGAAGCAACGTCCTATTCTGCGCTGAAGTTCTGGATTGACTGAGTCGATAGAGAACCCACAGGTTGTTAAATACGGAGCAATCTCACGGTAAAACTCTGGTGAGCCGCTTCCGTTATGAATCAGACTGACACCAATCCCTTTATTTCGGATGTACCTTGCAAGTTCAATAGTATACGGACAAAGCGTAGGCTCACCACCTGCAATATTGATCTCTGTGACTTTCTGTTGAATCAAAGCGTTTTTCATCGTGGCATGTCTCCTTTACTGCATTCATCGGTGATATTATCGACAATATGTTTCCAGTCTTCCAATGCAAGTGATTTCATACAATGGAATTTTGCGAAGCAGAATTCACAGTGCATATTACAAGCTTCTACGATATGTAGATTTACTTTCAGTCCTGAAGTTTTTTTAGAATTACCCGATATTGCTTTTTTGAATGTCTGCATCATTTTTCCTCCTGTAAGAGTTATTAAGGTTCTTGTCTGTTTCTGTAATTATATTGTACCATTTATGTTCAAAACATACTATACCAGAAATGCACTCATATCAAGTCATTTTTGGGCTATTTGAAAAGGAGTTGACAGCTATGCCGAAAACGCATATCTATAGTAGCAGCTTGAAAGTTGTGAAAACACTGGAATATCTTCATAATTTACCAGAACCACAACAGGGAGAAATAAGTGTAAAGGTTAGAATTACAGATGTTGCTGATTATTTGACGAAGGAATGTGCAGACGGTACTGAGGCAATCACTAGAGAAACCGCTAAAGACATATTGAATGCCATTTCAGATAGCGATACGGGATATTTACTGGAGTGCTCAATGAGCAAAGGCGGTCAAAACGAATATTGGTATCGTCGTCCGTTTACATTGGAACAGGTTTCTATGCTCTCAACTATTATCACATCATCATTGTTCTTAAGTGATCAACAGATTAGAGATCTGCTTAAACAATTAAGCGATTTGACATCCAAAGACAATGCACAAGAACTGTCGTATGCGGAACATTTTCTAAAACCGAGAATGGTGAATGACAAGGCTTTAGATAATTTGCGTATTATACATGAAGCAATAAACAATAAGAAAGCTTTACGCTTTTTTACTGGTGGAATTGATGCTGATAAGAACATATATTACGATAAGCCGGTAAGAGGCAAAACAAAAGAATACAAAAGAGTTATACTTCAAGATCAAACAAACAGCAAGACATTTCTAAAGAGCTACTCTAAACAAGGAACACCGATTATCTGTTACCCATATGCACTTGCATGGGATAATTCGCGTTGCTATTTAATATGTGGAATTGATAAAGATGGTCATATTTCTCTCTGGAATTATCGTGTAGACAGAATGTTTGAATTAAAGCTTTATGATAAAGTGGAGTATCGTTTGCCGAAATCAAGTCCATATTATAAAAATGGGACAATCGATGCAGAGCAGTATTTACACTCGGTTTTCAAAATGTTCACAAGTGATAAACCGCTTTCTACAATAACACTTCAATTTAAAAAGAAGTTTACCAAAGTGATTGTCGAGAAATTTGGCTTTGATGTTTCTGTTGAGAGCATTGATGATAATTATGCGAAAGTCAATGTTAAGGTGCAAATCTCACAGCAGTTCTACGGTTGGTTAACTGGATTTAAGGCCGATGATCTTCGGATGATTGCACCCGAATCTGAGGTTAATGAATTTTTGGAGTATTTAAAACATAATATAGAACTATACCAAACCGGTGTTTAATAATGTAACTATTCACAATTTGAATTATTGGTGAAAAAAGAGTGAGCATTGTTAAATAATCATCCGTTTCAAACTTTGTAATAATTGAAGTTTTTGTTTTTCTACATGGTGGAAATGGTAAAAACGAAATTGCATTTATTCAGACGAATGTAAAAAACATCACCTATAGATGGTTAATTCTAATAGGTGTTTCTTTCAACAGAAAAGCGTAGTGTAATAGAGATAGTTATGAAAACTATGGCAGAATATAGAAAAGGATTTGTGAGCTTAACAAACAGATAAGGGGAGATAGGCGGAGATTCTTCTCATTAATTCTATTTTTCTTGATTTTGTGTTCTTGGCTATGCTAATAGATCAATATTCTCTTGACGATAAACCCGAAACAGTAAGGAACTGTTCATCAATAACTTTTAATATCTGCTTGTCTAATTTTACATATGGTATATCAAAAAAATGCCTTGCAATAATATTTTTGGAAAACAACGCCTTACTTATAAGCTTTGAATCTTAAAAAATCGATCGATTGTTCGATGCTACGGTCAGATTTGAGAAAACAAGGTATGAACATATACCAAAATTTTTAATAAAAAAATAAAATTTTGACACCATAAATTTTTAGTATATGTACTTTACAAAACTATAATAATATGGTATAATAATTTGTGCCCTGCCCTGCTCAACTGAGAGGTTGAGTTGATAAGAGGTCTACGGACGGAATGAGGGCTAAAATTCTATCAGTATAGCGAGGTGAGAGTTATTATGAGTAAGATTAGTGATATAGCAACAGTAGTAAGCTTTCTTATGATGGTGCTTTTGAAAATTACGGATACGAAAGTAGTAACCTCTCTGCTGTGCGGGGCAATATTATGAAGAAAAATAAACATTGGAAAAAAAGCGTAAAAAAATATAATAAGTTTTTTAGTTATAATTGTGCTGAAAGACAGAATAGAAATTTTTCTTATAAAGATTTCAGTTATAGCAAATCGTACAATACACGATTTATTAAGTCACTATTTTATGGAAATAACTTTTTTAAGGCTACTATGAAATATTGTGGATTTAATGGATGTGTATTTCGTTTTATTGAATTTAAGAGTGCTAATTTTAGAGGCTGCCGATTTAAAGGCGCTTATTTTGAAAATGTAATTT
>CACYEJ010000483.1 GCA_902773395.1 uncultured Ruminococcus sp. | reverse complement strand
GTTCACTACGGCTACATTGAAAAGTTTATAGAAGAACTCGGCACAAAATACAATATCCGTGAGATAGCATTCGATCGTTGGGGCGGTGCGACGCGTTCAGCAGTGAAAAGCTGCTGCACTAAATAAAGAACGCAAAGTTCTATTAGGAGAACTAATAGTCCGATAGGTGGAATGATAGGGTAACGCCTTGAAACGCCTTCTCTAATACTCCGATTAGCAGCCTTGCGTGTAATAGCAGGGTTGTTAAAAGCTCGGTGAAGTCGGCTGAAAGCAACCGTAATTGGGATATACATTTCAAACGAAAACGGTCCAGAGGTGGATTGCGTTGCTGATAGGTCGGGAGTCTTAAAAAATAGCTACGGTGAGAATGACAGAAATGTCTGACGAACTTGCGAATGTACGGGTCTATAACCGGAAGGTACAGAAATGTATCTGTGTCTGAAAATGGCAGTCAGTGTGGTGGAGTAAAAATCTCCCCTATAAAACACCATATAATGTTACAGGCATTATCAAGCTGGCAGGCTCAGAGTAAGCACCTAAGGCTATTATGTACAGATAGGATTATTGGAACGCGGAAAGGTCAGAACACTTATTCAAACTGATTACACAGGAGTGTTTTCAAGGAAAGCAGCAATGTATAACTTGAATTAATCTGATTAAGAGTAGTGGCACGACCTATGAAGTTACTGTAATGGTAATGGAGGAACAGCCACAAGTCAATATGTGATTAGTAGTTATAGGTAATAAAATTCATAGCTTCGAGTATGACAAAGAAAAACATTTCCGAAAGGAGTGTTGCCTATGACAAAACAAAAAAGATTACGCCATAATGAGTATTACGACACGCAGAAAACCTTTGACGGACTATATGCAAGAAGTCAAAAAGGAGAGAACTTCTATCATTTGATGAAAATTATCTCATCACCGCAAAATATAAAGCTTGCATATAGAAATATAAAGAACAACAGCGGAAGTAAAACTTATGGCACAGACAGAGTTACCATTGAAGATATCAAAACCATACCAACAGACAAATATGTAGGTATGGTACAGAGAAAATTAAGCTATTACAAACCAAAGCCTGTCAGAAGAAAGGAGATTAAAAAGCCGAATGGCGGAATAAGACCGTTGGGTATTCCCACGATGATAGACCGACTTGTACAGCAGAGCATATTGCAAGTGCTTGAACCCATTTGTGAAGCTAAATTTCATGAAAGAAACAACGGTTTCAGACCAAACAGAAGCACAGAAAATGCGATAGCACAATGCTATAAAATGATACAAGTTCAGCATTTGCACTTTGTTGTTGATATAGATATAAAAGGATTTTTCGATAATGTCAATCACAACAAATTAATAAGGCAGATGTGGGATATGGGAATAAGAGATAAACAACTAATCTGCGTAATAAAAGAAATGCTAAAAGCTCCGATTGTTATGCCAAACGGAGAAATAATACACCCTACCTGCGGAACACCACAAGGGGGAGTTCTGTCGCCATTACTGTCTAATATCGTATTAAACGAGTTGGATTGGTGGATAGCCTCTCAGTGGGAAAATATGCCGACAAGAAAGGAGTACAAAATCAGTAGGAATAAAAGTGGCGGTGAATGTAAGAGTGTTGTGTATAGGGGACTAAGGACTACAAATCTCAAAGAGATGTACATAGTCAGATACGCAGATGATTTCAAAATCTTTTGCAGAACGAGAAGTGATGCCGAAAAAATATTTATAGCAGTAAAACAATGGTTACAAGAGCGGCTAAAACTTCAGATATCAGAAGAAAAGAGCAAGGTTGTTAATCTTAAAAGACATTTCTCGGAATTTTTAGGTTTCAAGCTTAAAGCGGTAAAGAAAGGCAAGAAATATGTGGTTCGTTCACATATGCGAAATAAAGCCGTAAAAAGAGCAAAAGAACGGTTAAAGGAGCAAATTAAGAAAATCCAGCACCCAAAAGACGATAAGACATCAATATATGAAGTACATCGTTTTAACCAAATGGTTGAGGGAATACAGAATTACTATCGATTTGCTACAAACATTACAACAGACTGTGCAAAAATTCAGAGAGTGTTATCAGCGGTAATGATAAACCGCTTAAAAGAGAGGGTCAGTCGTACAGGAGTAATACATAATGTACATATCAGGGAAAGATACGGAAAAAGCCAACAAATGAGATTTGTAGACGGAGAGCCAGTAATCCCTATTGGATATGTGCAAACAAAGAACCCAATGTACAAAAAGCGAAGTATATGCAAATACACGGAACAAGGGCGTGAAGAAATTCACAAGAGCCTAAAGCTTGATGATTATGTTTTGTATGTAATGGAGCAAATGCTTTATAACTACAAAAATACAGATAGCATTGAGTACACGGACAACAGAATTTCCGTTTACACCGCCCAGCGTGGAAAGTGTGCTATTTTAGGGAAATTACTTGATATAGAAGATATTCATTGTCACCATAAAGTACCTAAGAATATGGGCGGAAAAGACAATTATCAAAACCTCATAATCGTTCATAAGGATATGCACATACTTATACACGCAACACAGCAGGAAACAATTAACGCATACTTAGCTAAGCATACATTAAACAGGCAGCAAATGAACAAAATTAATAGTTTAAGAAAAATGGTAGGTAATGAAGTAATTTAGAGATAATCTTATAGTTTTGAAATTATTACTAATCTAACCAACATCACATATTGAGGGAACGCCGTATGCGGTGAAAGTCGCACGTACGGTGTGCGAGCGGGGGAAAAGGTGGAGATTACATCAAAGCTTTACCTATCGCTATCTGTGCAAATGATTCAGAATCTTGAAGGTATGGGCTTTACAGTAGTTCCCTTCGGACAGGGATTTAAAGATATGTCAC
>CACYEJ010000482.1 GCA_902773395.1 uncultured Ruminococcus sp. | reverse complement strand
TTTCTTTTTATCCTCAACCTCTTCAACTACGCCCTGCCCCTCAAATTCGGTAATAACTACCACATCAGTCACTGTTTTCAAATCCTGATACGGTTTAATAACAGCATATGGCGTAGTATCGTATTCATCATAATCAAGCCCTGTTACCTTACCTATTACTATATCGCTTGGATATACTCCGCCAACACCTGTAGTAATAACTATATCGCCCGATTTAATCTTGTTGTCGGCGGAGATAACCGAAAGCTCCAGCAGTCCCTCATCGCAAAGAGTAACGCTGCCCGTTGCGATGCCGCTGTCAAGAGATTTCTGATCCATTGCACCTACCTTCGCTTCAGGAGATAGCAGCGTAGTGACTTTAGCTGTGGTAATGCTCACATCGCTTATCCAGCCGACAAGCCCATTTTCAGTAATAACAGGGTCGTTTACGCTCACATCGTCACGAGTGCCCTTGTCAATGGTAAAGCCGTAAAAATCATCATTGGGGTCACGTCTTATAACATTGGCAACGGCTATTGAGTATCCGGGGTTATCCTCTTTAATACCGTAATATTTTCGGAGAATCTCGTTTTCTTTTTTCAGGTCGTCATAGCTTATTACCTGACCGACAAGCTCATTGATTTCATCGTGAAGCTCGTTGTTCTCTTCGATAAGCTCGTCACGGGTTTTGCCGGAACTGCCGCCCTCGTTCATGGCAACGGCTGTTTGCTGAAACGGCTTGGCAATCCATGTGTATATGTCAACAAAAATATTCTTGCCCATAGCCGCCGTAACGCCTGCCGTAACAAGCAGAACTATAAGCGTTGTTGTCAACACTTTGCCGAGATGATTTTGTTCTTTCATAGCTTACAAACCTCATTCATAGTCGCCGAAATAGTCCTGCTCCTTTGACATTTCAAGACGTTTTCCAGTGCCGTTTGCAACACAATCAATAGGATTTTCGGCAACGTACACGGGGATATTTGTTTCCTGTGATATCAGCTTGTCTAGTCCTCTGATAAGTGCCCCTCCGCCGGCAAGTGTAACGCCGTGGTCGAGAATATCCGCACAAAGCTCCGGCGGCGTTTGTTCGAGAGTTTGGCGAATTGCGTCAATGATAATCGAGAAGCAGTCGGTTAAAGCGTCACGGATTTCCGCCGGTGTAACGGAAATATCAAGCGGCATACCGTCGGCAAGATTTCTGCCTCGAATCTGCATAGGCTCTTCGTTTTCGTAAGGAAAAGCGGAACCAATGAGAATTTTGATATCTTCCGCAGTACGCTCGCCGATTGACAGATTATGGTTCTTTTTTATATATGCAATAATAGCCTCGTCGAATTTATCTCCTGCCACACGCACGGAGCATGAATGTACGATATCGCCGTAGCTGATGACAGCAACCTCGCTTGTGCCGCCGCCAATATCGACAATCATCGAACCGACAGGCTCAAATACGGGAAGTCCGGCTCCCAAAGCGGCAGCCATAGGTTCTTCCATAAGCTCAACGTTTCTGCCGCCTGCCTGTTCTGCTGCGTCTTCTACGGCACGGCGTTCAACCTCTGTTACTCCTGAGGGCAGGGCAATGACGATTTTCGGGTGACTGAAAATGCCGGAATGAGTAGTTGTTCTGATGAATCTCTCAAGCATGGTAGCTGTTATGTCAAAATCAGCGATTACGCCGTCTTTCATAGGACGCACCGCAACGATAGAGCCGGGAGTTCTGCCGAGCATTTCCTTTGCCTGAGTACCTACGGCAAGTACATCGTCGTTTCGCATATCCACTGCAACAACGGACGGTTCACGCATTACAATGCCCTTGCCCTTGATAAAGACAATTGTATTTGCGGTACCTAAATCTATTCCTATATCTCTTGTGAACATTTATATCTTTCCTTTCGAGATGTACAAGGGGTGTTAAAAAATTGAATGAAATGTTACATTAGTGTATTTAGAAAATTACAATTATGTATTCTTCTATTATAAACTAAATTATCACCTAGTACAAGACCTCATTGAGTGAATTTTAAATTTTTTTACTTTTCGTTCTCATCTGTAATAAAATAGAAGCGGTTATTAAACATTCTGCAAACTTTACTCTGACTTTGTTTGTTCTTGATTTAGGTGATTTTCTTA
>CACYEJ010000481.1 GCA_902773395.1 uncultured Ruminococcus sp. | reverse complement strand
TCATTATTAATTTTATCCTGAATATCTGTAAACTTTTTAAGAGAATTCTCGGCACCACCGAGATCGTGAATCTGTGTTTTAATTGTTTGTAAAACAGTACTATATTTTTGATATGCTGCAAATCTGTCGGTATCAGTAAGAGAACGGTCTTCCATTCTCTCTTCTGCTGCAATGAGCTCTCGCATGTTTTCTTTAAGCTTATTTGACGGTGCATCAAGCTCATTAAAACTACGTGTAATTGCACTAAGTTCCGCAGAAAACCTACCCTGACCGATCTGCGTAAGAATCTTGGTGCTTTCACCAATTGCACGACCAGCTCCGGTCGCTGCCTCTTCTGCTTCAGTATTTGCCCTAGAGAATTCTCTTAATGAGGATACGGCCTGCTGAATACTCTGTACGGATGTAAGCATATCCTGGTACCATTGAGTATTCGTATTGTTATTCGCAGATGATACGTTCTGTATTGCATCAAGTTCCTGGTTAAGAGCATTAGTAACATTTTGTGCAGATGTAGCTTTAGCATTATCTGCTGCCACGGAAGATTCAACAGCACTTGCTTGCGCAGAAGCCGCATCGCCAACCTCCTGCATTGAAGATGCCTGCTGCTGAACAACATTTTGCGTTGACTGTACATTTTGACCAATTACAGTGCCTAGAGCCCTTAAAATATCATCAAGGCTTGTGAATGACGACTTCATTTGCTCTGCTGCTGTAATTGGTTTTTCAGGAATTGTCAGTAATTTTCCAAGATCAAAATTTGATGCACCGGCGCTATTCAACATCTCCATTAATGGCTGCAGAGCAACCATATATTCTTGGAGGTCAGACGCATATGACTGCAGAGATCCCAATCCTGTATTTTTGAGATTCAGACCCCTTGACACTCTTGGAATAACTTCTTCTGTCAGAAGTCGTAAATTTTCAAAATATTGTGTTCCATTAACCCCAGCAGTAGTCGCAACACTTTTGCCAGACTGGTCTGTATTCATAAGCCTGACAAGTTCTCTTTGTGCATCCTTAACGGTGGAAAGATATGTTTTAACTTGTGCTCTGTATTTTGCAACGTCTTCAGAATTGTCAAACGCTTTTGCAAAATCAAGCTTCATTGAGTTTTCTTTGCTTGCTATTTGTGTTAGAACCTTTTGCATCTCATAGAGAGATTCCACACCAAGTCTTGCCGCGGCCCCAATCCCCATTAGGCCGTTATTAATGTTTGTGACTTGTTCCTTTAGTTCGGAGAAACCAGACGAGTCTACAACAGGTTTGATTTTAATCTCTGTGTCTCCACCGCTGGTTGCCCTATTAAGCTGCGATCTCAGATCCTGAAGCAACTCAGCAATACCCCCTGATGCTCCTTGCTGTAATCCAACTGATAGCAGAATATCAGCCATTCGTCTGCTCACCTACCTTTATTGTAAATTTTTAGTTTTCATTTATATTAGCCGTAAGGATACATAACCTCCACATGCACATCTTGACTGGCATATTTAGCGTTAAATTCACTAACGGCATTTTGTATAAAATGAAGTCCTGGTTGAAACTGTCTTGTATGAACATAGTCATGAACAATGCTCCAATATCCATACAACGGGGCTTTGGCGTTCCAACCGAACTCAAACATTGCTACAATATTATCAACACCACCATATATTTGTGGGATCTCAGATGGTCTTGACATATCAGCATCACGGAAACTAATACCAGCTTTTATCGATCCCATGTATCCCTTTTGTGCGCTTATTACTGTGGCAGACTGAACATGAGCTAAAACACCCGGTGCCAAACCGGATGCTGCAGCATTGCTATTAATCATATCGCAAAGCTCATGTGCCATTTGATTCGCAAGCTGTATGGTAATTATTTTCGATCCGGCCTGAGATGTTCGAACATCTTTGTCGATATACTGATCGACTTTGTCTTGCATCTTCTTCTTTCCTTGGGCCGATTTTAAATATGCCTCAACCTTCTCCGTAATTGCCGCCTCGTTTAAAGATGCCTTTATAGATACTTTCATTTCTTGTCATCTTCATCTTTCACGGTCTCATCAAGCTTCTTATTTTGTGCTAAAATCACAGCTTCTGCAAGCTTCCCCTCATCAATTCCACCATCGCCAATTGCCTTGACCAGATTCTGCAAATCTTCAACGTTAATGCCTCCTACCAAATCAGTAAAATCTTTTGCAAAGTCTGTAATAAGAGACGTCGACTTCATAAGCATGTCTTCAAATTCTTTACGATTGGTATCATTCTTGATTTTGATTCTTTCATAAATTGCGTTCATCATCGCACTATACTGATCAGAATCAATAATACTAACAATATAATTCCACAGATCTGTACGATATAGAATCTGATATTGTTTTTCCATGTCCCGTGGCAAACGCACATTTGTATATGCTTCGGTAACACATAGTCTTTCTGCAAAATCCAAGCTCTCTGGCATATATTCTCCAGTTTCCGAATTGAAACAGAGATCTGAAATCCTTTGTACAATTTCTGCAAAAACACTAAATGGAATAACCTTCCTGATAATCAGCTCTTCACCGTAATAATCAAACGTCTCACTTACAGGGAAACGTTCTTCCATAATCTCATCCAGTTTCCCAACAGAGATCATTTTTACTTTATCAGACATTTATATCATTCTCCTCTTCTTCTATTTTATGTATAATGATACTAATCTCTGTTCGTGGCCTATCCTTATCAAAACCTCCACGAATTGTTAGAGATGTAATGTGGCTCATGTCATCATCGACAATAAATCCGGATTCAACCAATCCGTCAATCACAAATTTTGGGGTGTTATTGTCGAGATCAAGACGCCGACGAGTCGGCTTATATACCGTATAAATCATCTCGCATTCATCAATGCGTAGGTTAGTATAACCTTGGTCTTCAATAAACCACACCATAAAATCTTTCCACTTCTGCTTTAAAGCATTCATCTGTGGACGTTTCATAATCATCCAGACGTTCATGCTTTCTTGATATGGGTGGGTGAGTGGCTTCTTTTTTGCCTTTGTATGCTTGACAAAATAGCACTCTTTTTCATATCGTAAAAGCGTCTCGTCATCAAAACATAGTTTGATTTCTTTCATATCTGAAAAGAAAGAGATGGCTCAAGCCATCTCTTTTTCGTTGTCGGAAGCTGCGGCTTCAGACTTTTTCTT
>CACYEJ010000480.1 GCA_902773395.1 uncultured Ruminococcus sp. | reverse complement strand
GTTCTTCAATCTGAATTATTCCGTTTTCTCGAACTTGCCGCCCTCTTTGTCTATGAAGTTGAGGGTAATAGGCTCATTCGGTGTTCCCTTTAATTCAACAGAAGGATTATAGCCTCGTTTGCTTCCCCTCCGTTCCAAAAGCCATTGAGCCGTTCTGACATCCTCATTGATAAGAGCGTTCATTATAACGGTCTCCGCAACGTCAAGAACATTCTCACTTTCATCAATAAAAGCCTGTAGTGCTATAGGGTCATTCTTTATAGCGGTATCAGCGGTATGCCACTGTACTTGAAGTCTTTTGGCAACGATAGCTGTTATACCCCTTGATTCAACTATAGCCTTCATAAGTTTTTTATGTGTTACAAGTTTTTTTCTTCCCATTCTGCATCTATCTGGTAATTATGGCAAATTAAAATCTTCATTTTTTTTGTGCATATATAGAAGATTACGACAATATAAATTATAAAACAAATATATGATTTCTGCAACTTTTTAGCATTTATATATCGTTTATCAGATGTTTTTTAACTATTTTTATTCAAAAAAGTACAGATTTTAAGCTTTATTCGTCCAAAAACAGGGCTTCAAATAATTTTTCTAAAAACTTTTCATCATCTACAGATTCTATTTTATCCGCTATAGCTTGATATTTATCAGCCTTGAAAGCCTTTGTTTTACAGAAGCCCTTTAACCTCTTCACGCAGTCCGCAGGAAGCGTAAGGAAATACTGTGTCTGTTCTACCTGTTCAGCCTTATTCATGATGGAAGAAAAGTCTGGCTGTTTATATCCTTCCAGAAAAGTTACGGATTTTCCGAAAAGCTCCTCAAACTCGCTGCCTAATTCCTTGTACATTTCATTGATTAAAGGCTTCTTGCTGATTGCGTAACCTGTAATAAATTCCGACAAAGTTTTCTTGTCTACAACATTTTCTACAAGTTTACACTCAGTTTCTTCTTTTCCTAAGTCTTTGAGCAATTCTATTGCAGTATGACCATCAAGACAGATATAACCCTTCCCATTGTTATTGAAATCCTTACAAACAAGCAGGTCACGCTGAAAGCCGTACTTCTCAACATTGCGTTTCAATGCCTCATACTGCTTCTTTGTCAACGGCTGTTTAGGATTATAAGGGGATGGTCTTATATCTGAAATCTTGACAATCATACACTAAGCTCCCTAGCGGTTACGTATGAAAGCTCTGATACGGTCTACTTTCTGGCCTATAGTCTCGCTAGCTACACCAGAACCATCACCGCCAGCAGAAGACTGCAATACAGTCTTCTTGTTCAAAATCATTTTCACTGTGGTATACCTCCAATGAGTGATTGAAAACAGACCTTAGAGGTACTTTATAAATCATATGCAGCCAATAACCAACTGCATATGATACCATCATTTATTTTTTCCAGTCTTTGTAAAAGCCTTTTTTACCTCTGAAATAAATCAGATTTCCAGCTTCATCTTTTTTGTCTGAATAATGGTCAAAGACAGAATACAATTTGTTCTGGTTCCACATGCCTTTTAAGAATTCCTCTATTCCAAATCGGTCATGCTCCCATCTGAAATTGGACTTTCCTGCTGTTGGATTATAATCAGAACGTTTGAAAATACAGTTTTTGAAAAATTCAATCTGGGGAGCATAAAAATAAAGCAAATCATCAAAAGTAATATCAATTACGTCATTTTCCTGCTCAAACTGCTCATTGACAGCAATAAGCATATCCTGCCATACAAACCCCATGCCCTTGCACATGTGCTTATTTTCCGCAAGCCTTAAATTCAATTCAGGGTACGGATTATCCTCGAAGCCGTCTATGTCATGAAGGATTTTCTTATCTTTGCAGTACAGCCTTACAGCTTCCCTTGATTCATCACAAATTTCTTTAGGAAATTCCGGCATGAACAGATGCTTGTCTATGCTCTTTGAGGTCGTGTGATAATCTCTCATCACAACACCCCAAGGATTGACATAATCAATCATCTGCTTTATTTCATCCACTGTTACCTTGTCGGGTAAGAATGGATTAATTGCAAGAGTATGTTTAAAGCCCTTTTCATTAAGCCATTTAGCCGCCTCCAGCTTCTCCTCTGCTGAAAGTAAATTGTGCTCTTCGTGTTTATTGTTCAGACCTGTTACAGTCTGATAGATTTCATCTACATTCGGGTCAAGGATTTCAAGAAGGTCTTTGTAATCTTTATTAAGTTTTGTCTCAAGATATATCGGATTACCGATTTTCTTGATTGCAGAAAGACGCTCCCTCCAGTCTGGAGCTGACAGTAAATCAGTTCTGTTTGACATTGATATAGGCATTTTGTTT
>CACYEJ010000479.1 GCA_902773395.1 uncultured Ruminococcus sp. | reverse complement strand
ACGGGAAATATCAACCAGAAGATCCGGTTTCTTATGAAATAACAATTGGTAACGAAGTAGATGTTTTTTCAGGTGAACTCAGGAATCAACTCGAATCCGGGAAAACGAATATAACAGATCGTTACACCGAAAAAAGCTATCTGAGATTGGTTCAAAAGCCAAACGAAAACATTCTGTTCGTTGGAAACAATGAAACCATTGCAGAAGGATGTTTCCAATTGTCTGTGTATTGTGCTTTATCACAAGTAATAATGTTTAACCGAACACATTCCATTATATTAATCGCACCAGAAACATCATCGAAGCTAACTAATATTGTAGATGAGTTTAAGGACTATATTGATTATTATGATCAGGAAAGTGATTTGTCAACTATATCATTGACAGGAAAAGAATTTATGTTCGTGTTCGGGCTTCAGAATTTTAGAAGTATGAGTTATCAACCTGATACCCAACTGTTAAACGCACGAACAGAGGTTTCCAGACCGAGAATACCGGGTGGAATTTCACCTCACCAATCACTTGGGCACACTACACGTTCTGATGGACAATTATTGCAAGAAGCAATCGAATCAGAAACACTTCACGTCATTGCTTGGCATAATAATATGCAGAATCTGGCAGCAATGTTTGGTGGAGCAACAAAAGTACAGGACTTCCTTTATCGTTTTATGCATAAAGTCGGTTTCAGAATGTCTGACAAAAACGACTCCAGACTTTTCATAAATTCAGAAGCTTGTGTAGGATTAAGCGAACAAGCTGCAATTTATGTTAAAATGAATAAAGAAAGAATAATTCGCCCTTACAAAGCTATGGATAGCACTTACTGTGCTGAATTGAATGCTGCCCTCAAAAAAATAGGAGGAAATTAAAATGAATTGTAGTAAAAAAGTTTTATCAGTTATTTCTTCGGCTTTAATTGCACTCTCAGTTATTTCGGTTGGTTTTCTTTCTGTTCCTGTATTTGCAACAGAGAATACGGTTGAAATGGTTGATATGCACGAAATGAGGATTTCAAATGTTGAACCAGTTGAGGAAATAACAGATTCTTATGGTCAAAGATATTCATCTAATATTCTCTCATTTAACGCTGGTGAAGTCGGTTATGTGGAATACGAATTAAATGGAAAATATTCTTCATTTAGTGGATCTCTGGTTGCTGCTAATACAACAAATAGTCATGCAAAAATGATTTTTTCTGTTTTTGCTGATGGAAAAGAAATATACTCTATATCAAACTATACAAGGCAGATGGATGCACAAAAAATAGAGTTGGATCTTACAAATGTAAATGTACTCAAATTTATGTCTCGAGATGAAGCAGAGGAATATGATGCATTTGAATATATAGTTAATGGAGAATTTAAAGAAGCTGAAACTGCTTCATCAACTTACTTGGATTGGGATAAATTATCCGATGTAGTTTTAGTGGATTCTGCAGATTATGAAGATTACAACACATTGGTTGTAGATGTGTATGGTGAGTTATATTTTAATGCTTGTATTCTTGATGCAACACGAAATGGTTATGCCTTATTTAACTTAAACAAAAATTATGAAAAATTTAAAGGTTATATCTTTTCTCAACGAATCAATAATGCTGATACTGATATAAACATTTCAGTGTTTGTTGATAACAAAGTAGTATATACAAAAAAAAATATAAAAAAAACTACACAGGCAATTCCTTTTGAAATAGATGTTTCTAATGCTAAGACTTTAAAAATTGAAACTAGTACTAGTGATAACGACATTTGGGAGCAAAACATTATTATAGCAAGTAGTCAGTTGTGTAAGCACCAACATAAAGCCGGAAAAGATTGGCTTGTATATGAAGAAGCAACTTGTACTGAACCTGGAACAGAAGTAAAAAATTGTACCGAATGTGGCGAAATCGTTGAAACCAAAACAATTCCCGCAAAAGGACATAATCCGGATGGGAAGTATATAATAACCAAAGAGCCCACTTGTACAGAAGCTGGCGAAGAAGTACAGCATTGTACTGTTTGTAAAAAAGCAACTGAGCCAAAGGAAATACCAGCTACCGGACATAAGCCGGATCAAAATTGGACAGTCATCGAGGAAGCGACATGTATTAAGGAGGGAAAAGAAGTAAGAAAATGTACGGTATGCGGAGAAGTCGCCGAAACTCGTACTATAGATAAGAAGGAACATACCTTGCCGGATGAATGGACTGTTGT
>CACYEJ010000478.1 GCA_902773395.1 uncultured Ruminococcus sp. | reverse complement strand
GAAAGGAAGTTAAGTCCGTCAACATTCTCAGGATCTGTGCCGAGAGTGATTTCCTTCTTAGGCTTATCGAAAGAAACTACTGTTTCGAAGAGAGTTCTTCTGCCCTCCTGAATATATTGACCCATTGAATGGAGATCTGTTGAGAAAGTAACGGCAGCCGGGAAGATACCCTTATTATCCTTACCCTCACTCTCACCGAAGAGCTGCTTATACCACTCGCTCATCATTGTGAAAGCCGGCTCGTATGAAACGAGAATCTCAGTTGTGTAGCCCTTTGCGTAGAGTACATTTCTAATTGCTGCATACTTATAGCAATCGTTTTCAGCGAGATTCGGGTTTGCAAGTTCGCTTTGAGCCTTTGCAGCGCCGCCCATAAGAGCGTCGAGGTCAGCGCCCGAAACAGCGATAGGAAGCAATCCAACAGCAGTAAGCACGGAGAAGCGTCCGCCTACGTCATCAGGCACAACGAAGGTTTCGTAGCCCTCTGTATCTGCAAGCTTTTTCAAAGTACCCTTAGCCTTGTCAGTTGTGCAGAAGATTCTCTCACGAGCGCCGTCTTTGCCGTACTTCTTTTCGAGAAGCTCTCTGAAAACTCTGAAAGCGATAGCCGGCTCAGTTGTTGTACCGGACTTTGAAATCATATTAATTGAAACATCTCTGCCCTCGCAAATTTCGAGAAGCTCAGCCAAAGCAGTTGAGCTAATGGAATTACCAGTATAATAGATATCCGGCGTATCCTTTTTAAGAGCGTTGTAGTTAGGCGACTTCAAGAATTCGATAGCAGCTCTTGCGCCGAGGTACGAACCGCCGATACCGATTACAACAAACACATCGGAATTCTTCTTGATTTTCTCGGCAGCAGCCTTAATTCTTGCGAACTCCTCCTTGTCGTAATTCGTAGGGAGATCAAGCCAGCCGATAAAATCGCTGCCTGCGCCTGTGCCGTTATGAAGGGCGTCATGCGCAGCCTTAACCTGCGGAGCGATATATTCAAGCTCTGCGTCACTCATAAAACCGGACAAATATTTTTTAGTTAAACTTGTGGACATAATAACAGTTCCTCCTTATGTACAGCTATAAGTATATTGTACAATATCCGAAGGTATTTTTCAAGTGATTTTTCGCTTTTTTGATAAAAAGTTAATAATTTGTATATATTTACATAGATTAGGATTATTTATTTATATGATTTTTACTTTCGAATCGGACATTAGATATTTTGAATAATTTACTATTTTCTGTTAAAATGACACAAAAGAATTAACAAGCATAGCAAGCACATCTTTAAAATTAATCTCGACAACATCATCGAGAGAAATAATCGGGAATTCTCCCAGAACCTCATTATCGGAGCGATAGATTATTTTTCCAACAGTATCATTTTTATGCAAAGGCGCTGCGATATCCTCATTCAGAACCACCTGTGCAGACAAGCTTTCCTCCGCGCCCTTTTTCATGAGAAATTTTTTGTCGATATTGCAGTAAATATCTGCTGTTTCCTGCATACCCTTTGTAACGGCGGCGGTCTGCGGCAGAGTTTCGGGCGGCTGAGGTGTGACGGACGTATAATTTGCAAATCCGTAATTGAGCAGAGCGGCGGCATCATTGAAACGGTCGGCAGTATTAGTCGCACCGAGGATAACTGAAATAAGATTTAAGCCGTCACGCTGAGCCGTTGCAGAGATACAAGCCCCCGCCTTACTGGTTGTGCCGGTTTTCAAGCCCGTGATACCGTCATATGTTTTCAGAAGTTTATTCGTATTGACAAGCTGTGTTGCGCCGTCACGGATATAATCAAGCCAAATCGAGGTGTAATTATAGATATCGTCGTGCTTCATCAATTCCCTTGACATCAAAGCGACATCATACGCGCTTGTGACGTGACCGTCCTCGTCAAGCCCGTTGCAGTTTTTAAATACAGTATCGTTCATACCGAGTTCGGCGGCTTTTCGGTTCATCTCCTCAACGAAAGCCGGCTCGCTGCCGCTCACGCACTCAGCCATAGCAACGGCGGCATCATTGGCAGAAACAACCACTATTGCCTTAATCAAGTCGTTGACGCTCATCTGCTCGCCCTCGACAAGCCAAATATCCGAACCACCCATAGATGCGGCAATCGGAGATGCAGTTACTATAGTATCGCAGTTAATTTTGCCGGCATCTATTGCTTCGAAAATCAGGCAAAGCGTCATGACCTTAGTGATAGATGCACACGGACGGATATCGTGGCTGTTTTTCTCGAAAAGAATTTTGCCTGTATCGTAGTCCATTAAGAGAGCCGACGGAGCGGAGATATTGACCTCCGGAGAAGAAGCGTTTTGTGTGGCGGAAGAATCAGAACCGGCAGCTTCCTCAGCGTTTACGGCAATAGTCGGGATTAGAGATATGATAAGAATTAATGTAATTGTGATTGATATTATTTTCTTTAGCATAATGCACCTCCGATTTTTTTACATTTATATGAAAAATTGTTTGGGGTTATGATAAAGTAAAATTATAAAAGCTTCACCGACTATCCGTTAATCGAATTTGCGGCGAAGCTTTTTGTTATGTTGTTAATAATAAATTGGTCTTTCTACGACCGGCAATTCGCAAGCTCTTGCCTGTTTTGCTTGGTAAGGAAAAAATATTGTTATGGTGATTGCTTTTATATTTTGATACTTGCTCTAACATAGTTTGTTTAGTTTCG
>CACYEJ010000477.1 GCA_902773395.1 uncultured Ruminococcus sp. | reverse complement strand
CAGCAAAAAATATACATATTCATACAGACAAAAGGGTACTTCATCGTGGACTATAATCGGTACAGAAAATACAACAACTACATCAGCTTCACTTGTACTGAAAGAGGTTGGCAGTTATGAGATTATGGTTAAGGCTGTTGATGACAATAATGTAGTATCGGAAAAAATAATAGACATTTTCATGGCAGAAAAGTTTGTAAACGAATCTTCTCTTGATAAGACAGTTTCCTATTATAGGAGATTCTATTACTATTAACGGTGCAGCAAGCGGCGGATTCAGCAGCTATACTTATGCTTATTATTATAAAGTTAAAAATGCGAGTTCATGGACACCAATTGGAGAAGAGTATACAACAGCTCAAACAGCTTCGATTAATACAGACACAACAGGTCAATATCAAGTTCTTGTTAAGGTAAAGGATTCGAATGAAAAAATCGAAGAAAAACAGTTATCATATACGGTATATGATAAGCTGCTAAATGATTCCACCATTTCGAAAACGAAATTATATTTAGGTGATTCTCTCTCAATGAAAGCAGTATCATCGGGCGGAATGGGCAGTAAAAAATATACGTATTGTTACAAACTTAAAACTGATTTATCGTGGACCACAATTGGCAAAGAAAACACAACAGCTACATCGGTTACGTTTGCTCCGCCGGCATCTGGAAACTATGAATTCATGATAGAAGCTAAAGACCTCAACAATGAAACAGTTCAAAAAATATATGATGTTATAGTTTCTGAGAACCTTGTAAACGAATCAACACTTAATAAGGAAAAAATTGATCAAGGCGAAAGCATGGTAATTACCGGTTTGGCAAGTGGTGGAGCCGGAGAATACAAGTACGCTTACTTCTATAAACAAAAATATGAGTCAGAATGGACAGCTATTAGTTCCGAATTTACCACAGATAACACAGCGACCTTTAATGGAATCTCAGTTGGAACATATGATATTCTTGTTAAAGTAAAGGACGCATGGGAAACAATTGCAGAAAAGCAATTAGATTTTGAGGTATGCGGTGATTTGGCTAATAATTCATATTTAACAAAAACAGAGTTGTATACAAACGAATCGATCAGTATTGTCGGTGTAGCATTAGGCGGAAGCGGCGATTATAAATACGCCTTTTATTACAGACGTAAAGGTACAGACACTTGGATTAAGAAAGGTACTGAGTTTAGTACATCAAGCAAAAGTTCATTTTCGACATCAACTCCTGGAGAATACGAATTCCTTGTTAAGGTTAAAGATTCAAATGACGATGTTGTTGAGAAAGAAATGTCTGCAATAATTAAACAGGCACTTCTAAATAAGTCGAGTGTAAACAAAACTACTGCCTACACTGGTGATAAAATAATTATTACCGGAGGAGCAGAAGGCGGAGCGGGCGACTACAAATACGCTTTCTACTATAAGAAAACAGGCGTTAGCAATTATACCTTAAAAGGAACAGAATTTGGCAGCGATACTGCTGTAACACTTTACCCTGCTATAGCCGCTAAATACACAATTCTTGTTAAGGTTACTGACAGCAGCGGAAAGATAGTTCAAAAAACCTTCAATGTAAATGTTAAGGAAGGACTCAAGAACAACTCCTCGATTGACAAAAAGACCGTTTCTAAGGGCAGTAAGGTAACTATAACAGGAGATGCAAGTGGAGGTGAGGGAGAGTACAAGTACGCCTTCTACTTTAGACGCAAGGGTCAAACTACCTGGATACTGAAAGGTACAGAGTTTGGTGATGATACAACAGTATATCTCTATCCGGCAACAATTTCCAAGTATGAGATAATGGTTAAAGTTAAGGATAAGAATGACAATATAGCTTCAAAGACTATCTCACTTGATGTAACGTCACCGGAGTTTGTTAATAATTCTACAATAAGTACTACATCATTGTACACAAATGAAAAGCTTACTGTGAATGGAGCTGCAAGTGGTGGAGCAGGTGACTTTAAGTACGCTTTCTATTTCAGACGTCAGGGTGATACCGATTGGACTTTAAAAGGCACCGAATACGGCTCTGATACTTCCGTAAACTTATATCCGGCAACAGCTACTATTTATGAAATTATGGTTAATGTTAAGGATAGCAGCGGAAAAGTTGTTTCAAAAACTATGACAGTTGATGTAATGGCAAGATTTTCGAACAAGTCAACCGTCAGTCAAACAGTTGCTAAGGTCGGTGACAAAATTGACATAATAGGAGCTGCAATTGGCGGCGAAGGTGAATACCAATATGCTATTTATTATAAACATCACCAAAACTCCAGTTGGATATTAAAGGGAACGAAGTACGGAAGTGAGAACTCAGCTGTTCTTACCCCAAAATATGCGGATCAATACGATATCAAAGTTAATATTAAGGACAGCACAGGTAAAGTTGTTACCAAGACTTTTATAATTGATGTGACCGAATAATTTATTATTCTTTTTTAAATTATTATAGCTTAAATTTACGTTCGTCTCAGGTTTATAGTAACAAACCTGATAGGTGCAAAGTATGACGGCGATTTGTGGGATTTAATCTAGTATAAAGCATTTGCAACGGATTCTATTCCTATAGTTGATATCATCACTCTTGCAGCAACGGGCAGCGAATATGCTCCAGGCGGAGTAATTTCCAGAAGTGAAACCAACGACAAGATTGGCTATGTTGATCCTCACAATTATTCTAAGGTATCCTTCCTCGATCCGACATATACACCAAGATGGATGAAACACATTCTTAGCGAAAAGACTGTAGATCGCTTTGTGAAATACGGCATCAATGTTTTTGGAAACAATCCAAATTAGGACAAATTTGATATTGCAAATCAAGCGATTGATGCGACTTACAAGTTCTTCGAATCCATTGATATTCCAATGTATCTTAAAGATGTTGGCATTGACGACAGTAGAGTCGGAGAAATGGCTCATCATATTGCTGTAAACGAGGGTCTTGAAAAAGCCTGGGTTCCGCTTGACGAGGAAGACCTGATAAATATTTTGACAGAATCTCTTTGATTAAATTTTTTAAGCTTTTGCTGCATTTTTATGATATTGAATTTTTATGATGTTTTGCTCAAATTTAATTTAAAAACGAGCTTTTAATCATAATGGTTATCAAAAAATTGATAAAATATCCTTAGTGAACTAACTAAAAACCTCATAATAATCGGAGATAAACTGATTATTATGAGGTTTTTGATTGTTATTTTATTGTTAATTGTTGAAATTTGTTAAAAGTTATTGTATAATAATACTATAGCCATTCGCTTAGATGTATATAATAAAAAATTTTGCTAGAGGTGATTTTTATGAAAACATCAAAAAAAATACTTAGCTGCCTAATCGCTGTATCTATGGTTCTCTGCTCGCTTTTGCCTTGTGCGAGTGTTTCTGCGTCCGCACAGACAACTCTTGTAACCGTTCAGCCTTACTGGTCAAATGAAGACTCGCTTGAGGGTGCTTATTACGAGCTTCAGCCCGATAAGACTATCACTCCCGAGATGCCCGATGTCCTCAAAAACCGCAAACCAAAGCACCACGTTTTTGAACGAAACGAAGATCATGAAATACAGTTCCGCCCCGAGCTTATTATGCCCGGCGATACATTTGAGATACCTACTGAAATCACTCGTGATACGGTATATACCATTGATTTCTGCGGACGTGGAGATGCATATATTTATAAATTTGGAAACCATTCGTATTCTTATTATGAATACAGCCCCGAAAAATATGGCATTGAGGTGACCGGCTCGGTCGATGTGATAGATTATGTGGAGTATGATTCCGGCAGCGGCGTAAGCATTGACGGAAAACACGTCACAGGAAAGTTTTTCAATACAGCCGTTAATAACCTCAACTGCCCGATAATTGTCGGGGAAACGGGTGCCGGCGGTTGGGGGCCGTATGTGTATCATGACGATTATATTCAGTATATATCGGTTTCGGGTGTTACATATACCGTGCTTTCACCGTATTATTTTCTTTCCTACAGATTTTACTCCGAACCCTCCGGTAATCCCAATTATGAAAGAATTTCATGGGAGGGCTTTGACGAGTTTCTTTGGGAAAATAATGTAAGAAGTGATATTCCCTTTTGGCTTGCCGACGAATTTGAAAACCTTAAATTTCCCGAATACTATTGGCTGACCGATATTCCATACACCATAAAAATACCTAACATGAGGAGAGAAGGCAACAAATACAGAGGCTGGATGGGATACGTTTCGGAGGACGAGCTTGAATTTCCCTACGGAAATTTTAGCCAATACGGTGAACGAATAGGTGACGAATACACCGAACTTAGCGTATGTTGGACACCTCATCTTGAACAAATTGGGTATTCACTGTCAACAGAAGAGGAAATATTCCAATATTACGGTAACTCAAACTTCTATGATGTCGGAACTCTTCATATGACTCCAATGCTT
>CACYEJ010000476.1 GCA_902773395.1 uncultured Ruminococcus sp. | reverse complement strand
TTGACTTCGTTTATCTCGCTCATTTTCCTCTGCTCCAATCCGGTCTAAGTTTGTATTAAGACCTGTTTGGAGTTATTCTAACATTTTGGAGTCAATTTGGATAGACGCCGGGTGATTGAGGGGATACGAATCTTATGCTAATTACAACAATATTAAATTCATTGCCTTAGATTAACAAAAATAGTGTAAAATATTACATTTGACACAGGCAACCCCACCCACAAGTGTTTTAATGTGGGTGGGGTTATATTATGGTTTTTCCGATTTAATCTTGTATCGGCAAAACCGCTAATTGGATCGCACATCGAAGAATATTCAAGGCATCTTTTGCTGTTACTTTGCCGTCAATATCAACATCTGCCGCTTTTAACTGTTCGTCTGAAAACTCTGTAAGCTTTATAGCGTATCTTTGCACCGCCATTGAGTCTTTAGCTGTAACTTTTCCATCGCCGTTAATGTCGCCGTATGGTATATCGTCTGTTTCTGTATCATCGATCAGTACATATTCAAAATTGTATTTTTCTGCGAAAATATGAGCCTGCGAATCTTTATATACATATAATACGGGTATTTCACCGTAAAACGCCGATTGTTCCAAATTGTTGACAGTTTCGGGAATAACAAGCTTTTTTAAGTTCTTACAGTTTGAAAAAGCAGCTGCCCTTTCGGGTTCGATCGTTTCACCCCAGAAAGTATTTCCCAAGCCTATGGTCACTGCGTTTTCGGGTAACATAAATTCTTCTCCGGGTTTGTTTGCAGGATATTGCAATAATTCTACCGAACCATCGGAACTCTTATTATACAATACTCCGTCAATAGATTTAAAGTATCTGTTATCTTGCTCAACATTTATACATTCAAGGTTTTCACAGTTTATAAACATCGGGGCAAAACCTGTTACTGTCGAGATTACTTGTTTATCAAGAATCCCCTCATGACCGTCTGTAATTCCGTGCTCCATATCATAAACGTAATCTCCCATTTCGTCAAAAACCTGTACATCTTCAAGATCTTTGTTTATGGTAATCGATCTGATAGAAGAATTGTTCATAAATGCACGGTTGCTTATTTTTGTAACTTTATGTCCGTTGATCTCGTTTGGCAGTATTACATCTTGAACTGAGCCAAGATATTGTGTGATCATTGCGTTTAGTTTACCGTTATAGTCATCCTCAATTATTTGGTATCTGTATTCAAAGTTTTTGTTAGGGTCTGAATTACCTATAACTTCAAAAGTTCTGTAATGAGAAAGAGCAAAATCCTGTGCTGCAGTACCCTCATAGCCTTGTATGATAAGCCCTAAGAAAAATCTGAATTCTTTATCGTTTATACCTTTAACATTATCGCCTATAACTATTGCTTTAAGCTCTTTGTTGCCATCGAAAGCTCTGTTAAAGTAATATTCCTCATGTTCGGTTCTTTCAGCAGTAATTGTACCTATGTATTTAACATTTTCGGGAACAGTGAATTTGAAGCCTTTCTTTTTGGGCGGGTACTGTACAAGTATTAGCTTATCGGAATCTTCATTCTGTTCGCTGCTATTCTTCACTTGACCTACGGTAGTGTATAATACTCCGTCAATAGATGTATATACGGGATTTTCCGGATCAACATTTATTGCTTCAAAAATGCCATCTGTATAAAATGGAGATATATCCGCTGCAATCGTATATATACTATCACCGTAAGAATCAGAATCGTTCTCTTCGTAATGCTCGTATTCGTACCCGTATGTTTTTACTCCGATTATTGTCTTTGGAATTGTAACCGTTTTTACTGTGTCTCTAAAAAAGCAAAAGTTATCTTCTATCAGCGTTACCGTTTTACCTTTATACTTTTCGGGAAGTGTAACCTCAGTGTCGCTACCCCAATAAGCGGTTACAATATAGGTGCCATCGCTGTTTTCCTTAAAAGAAAACAGGCTATCAAGATTTTCTGTGTCGTCTGTATCAAACACTCCCGTTTCACCGCCGTAATACAAAGTAACAGTCAAATCGCTTGTAATACCCGTTATTGTAAATTTTTCATCCTGCGTTGTACTATCCGTAACAGACTTAATGTTATCATATTCTCCGTCAACAAGAATATTGATACTGGTATATTGAGGTCTGCCATCGCTGTGGTGCGGCATATATGCCAATATTGACAGATTATCGTCTGTAATGGTAATGCTATCGGACGAAGTTTTTTCAAATTCAGTAGTGTCGCTGTTATATACCTTGTACTCTACACGTTCGTCCTTGAATTGAAAGTCTATTATATGTTCTGTATCGGTGTCGCTGTCAATATCTTCCGTATCAAATACTCCCGTTTCACCGCCGAAATACAAAGTAACGGTAAGATCGCTTCTTATACCTGTTATGTCAAACTCTTCATCATAAGTCCGGCTGTCTACGGTGCTGCTGCAATTATCATATTCTCCGTCTATTCTGATATTTATACTTGAAAACTGTGGTCTGCCGTCGTTGTGATGTGGCATATAGGCTTTTATTAAAAACTCATCGTCTGTAATTGTAATTGTATCGGACGAAGTTTTTTCAAATTCGTTAGTGTAGCTGTTATATACTTCGTACTCTACAATGTCCCCCCAATCGAATTGAAAGTTTATTTTATACTGCTCGGTATCGTTGCTATCTGTATCTCCACTATCGGAAATATCCGCTGTGTCGGGTGTATCGGCTGTTTCTGCCGATAAATAATACATCTCGGCAGCGCTTGCAGGCAGTGATATACAGCCGAATGTTAAAG
>CACYEJ010000475.1 GCA_902773395.1 uncultured Ruminococcus sp. | reverse complement strand
CGTGCGCTGTCATCAAAGTTCAGGGTGTCCGGGCTTGACAACGACGACCTCATACAAGAAGGCATGATGGGGCTGATGTACGCAGCAAAAAGCTATAGGAGCGAGGGCGGCGCGAGCTTTAAGACGTATGCCGCGCTGTGCGTGAGCCGCAGGCTAATTTCGCTTTTGAAGCGCAGCGAGGGCGGCAAGGGCAAGGCGATGAACGACTATGTCTCGATGAACGATGAAGCATCGGAGACGTTGACCGGCGGCGGCAACCCCGAGGAGCAGTATATAGATAAAGAAAACCTGCTGCAGCTTACAGCGGCTGCGGAAAAAATACTGAGCGATAAAGAAAAAAGTGTTTTGAGCTTGTATCTGACCGGAAGGTCTTACGGAGAGATCGCGGAAGAGATGGCGACCAGCAGAAAGTCGGTCGATAACGCAATGCAGAGGATCCGCAGGAAGCTCAAAGAGTATATTTCAGGCATTTCTCTTTGACAGACAATCTGTTCTGTCGGAGTATGTATAAGCTGTTCGCAGCTAAGATTTTAGAAAAATATGAAACGAGGTAATCAAATGTACGAAGACAAAACGCTAAAATGCAAGGAGTGTGGCAACGAATTTGTATTTACGGCAGGTGAGCAGGAGTTCTACGCAGAAAAGGGCTTTGTGAACGAGCCGCAGAGATGCAGAGAGTGCCGCACAGCTCGTAAAAATGCCGGTAAGGCACCCCGTGAATTTTTCGAGGCAACTTGCGCACGCTGCGGTGGAGTGGCAAAGGTTCCGTTCCAGCCCAGAGAAGACCGTGCTGTATATTGCAGCGAATGTTTTGCAGCAATGAAGGCAGAGCAGTAAAATCAATTTTACGTATAAGCAGACACATCTGATACCTCCCGCTTGTATATACTGTAATTTTATTTTGCAAAGAATCCGTCACACTTTTGGTGTGGCGGTTTTTAATTTATGTCGAAAAAAGATCATCTTTACCGCAAAAAAATTTTGCTCCCCAAAATCTTTTCAAAGATCGGGGAGCCGGAGTGATAATAGTAATATTCTCCAAAGTTATATGCGGCTGTAAATACTTTCAATTCTTTCACGGGCTTTGTCGGTGTTGTCTATTACTGCTGTGATCCCCATTGACTGAGTGCGATTGTCAGCAACCATAACATAATTGCCAAGCGTAAGCGCAATATCTATATCATCGGTAAATATTAACAATGATATGTTATTTTTGTTTCTAAAATTAATTAGCCATGAAATCAATTCGGAACGTTCGTCGTCTGCCAATTCCGAAAATGGCGAATCTATCACGATCAGTTCGTGCGAGCACATGTATGCAGAGAAGTACAAAGCTTTTGCTGCGGCTTGCGGCGGCAGAGCGGTCAGCGGTGTTTCTGCAATATCTTCCAGTCCGGCAAGCGCAAGCTCTTTCTTTAACAGAACATTTGCGATTGGCCGCGACAGCCCCCGTTTCAGCAGGGGCGCGGCAGCAGTTTGGAGAACTGTTTTTGACCGCGGAATCTGAGGCTTCTTTTTTATTATGCCGAAAACATTTTTGTGCCCCGTGACGTTATCTCCTTTGAAGAAGATCTTGCCTTTCTTCGGCGAAACGCGCCCCGATAGGATCTCCATCAAAAGCGAGATGTTGTTGGGGCATTTGTGGAGAACAACGAATGTGTCGCCGCTTGGAACGGTCAGATCAAGCCGTTCTATTTGCGATTTTTTGTCGCTTTTGCAAATATTTGAAAGCTCGAGAATAGGTTGAGCTACTTTTTTCATAGTGATCGCACCTCAAACAGTAATTGTTCCGCGGCTGATGTCAAATTATCCGCACACAAAACATTATATAATAGGAAACGCATTCTGTCAATGATATCATTATTCGCTAAAATTAGCCCAATCCGGTTTGTTTGATAAATCAAAATGTATCGCATATTGTTATTTGCAGAATAACAGTCGGTCAATTTCCTTGAAGACGAAAAGGTAGAAAAAATAATCAGAGAATTTCAAAAAAATTTCAAAAAAGGTATTGACAAATTGACGATCATAGTGTATTATATAATAGTCGCTTGAAGAGAGCGGCGAGGCAAAATGGGAGCTTAGCTCAGCTGGGAGAGCATCTGCCTTACAAGCAGAGGGTCACAGGTTCGAGCCCTGTAGCTCCCACCATATGGCCCGGTAGTTCAGTTGGTTAGAACGCCAGCCTGTCACGCTGGAGGTCGACGGTTCGAGCCCGTTCCGGGTCGCCATTAATTGCCTCTGTAGCTCAGTTGGTAGAGCAGGGGACTGAAAATCCCCGTGTCGGTGGTTCGATTCCGCCCGGAGGCACCATTGATTAAATTTGCGGATGTAGCTCATCTGGTAGAGCGCCACCTTGCCAAGGTGGAGGTAGCGGGTTCGAGCCCCGT
>CACYEJ010000474.1 GCA_902773395.1 uncultured Ruminococcus sp. | reverse complement strand
TGAACCGAGAAGAAGTGTACTTACTATTGGTTGGGAAAGCATTCAAATCAGTAGATTAGAATGAGCAGGAAAAGCAGATGGGAATTAAGGATAAGGTTATACATACGGGAATGGTCAGCAAAGAGGAGTTAATTGATCTATACAACCTGGCTGATTTGTTTGTGTTTCCTTCCCTTTATGAGGGCTTTGGTATCCCACCTCTTGAAGCGATGGCCTGCGGAACACCTGTGATTGCTGCGAATAATTCTTCAATTCCAGAGGTCTGCGGTGATGCCGCTGTATATTTTGATGGGAAGAATGTAGATGAACTTACATGGGATATTTCAATAATGCTAGATAGTAAAGAGAAACAAATGGAGTTGATAGAACATGGGATGAAAAGATCGAAGATTTTTGATTGGAAACGAGCTGAAGCAGAAGTAATAAACAGACTCTATAAAATAACAAAAAACGAATAGTCGCATATGTACATATGAACAGGATGGTAACGCCTAATGATAGAGTCGATAGTCTTTTTTATTCAGAATATGAGCAGACCGGCTGGAAGCGAGAGGGTCACTTCTATACTGGCAAATGAACTGGTTGCTCGCGGGTATAAAGTATCCATTGTGAGCATCTGTGGGGACAATACAAGCTTTTATCCACTGGACAAATCAATAGAACTTCATACTATCATTAATAAAGAAGAAATCAACAACAGGAAATATTTTTTTAAAGTTCTAAGCGGGTTGAAAAAATACTACGACTTCCATGAAGTAGATCTTGTGATCGATATATTTGCAGCTCTCAGCATATATACCATTTTGTTAAAAAAGAAGTATGGATTCAAGAACCTGACTTGGGAACACTTTAACTATAAAGTAAATACTGGCATGAATAAAATAGGTCGAAAGCTTGCAGTTCGTTTTTCTGACCAGATTGTGACATTGACTGAGACTGATAAGAAGTTCTATGAAGCAGAGAATAAAATAAGGGGTAAGATTGATTACATATATAATCCTTCGCCTTATCAGGATGTTTTTATAGACAAAGAAAGAAAGCCCTATATCATGTCAGTGGGGCGTCTGACATACCAAAAAGGATTCGATAGGCTTATTAAAGTCTGGAGCGTTGTTGAACCTCAATGTGATTGGGAACTAACGATATTTGGTGAGGGAGAGGACAGAGAATCTCTTCAAAATCAGATTAATGAAGCTGGACTGAAGAGGATAAAGCTTATGGGTGCTGTCAAGAATATTGATGAGTACTATAAACAGGCATCGCTCTATGTTTCAACAGCACGCTTTGAAGGTCTTCCGATGACGATGATAGAAGCACAGTCGTTTGGTTTGCCAATTGTTTCATTCGACTATGATACAGGACCAAGAGAGATAGTTACAGATGGTGTGGATGGAATTGTTGTTAAGCGAAATGAGGAGAACTCTATGATTACAGAATGCGCCGAAAAAATATTAGAATTGACGGAAGATAGGGTAAAAGTAGATCAATACAGTGATGAAGCCGTTAAAAGTGCATTGAGATTTAGAACAGATACTATAATGAATAAATGGGAAACTCTTTTAGCAAAACTGTTGTGAGGGTAAGATGTTACCATATATATTAACTTTTACGTCAGCTTATATTTTCTCGGTGGTTGCGGAAAAAGAGAAACATATAAAAAATACAAGGAAACTTGCAATTGCTTTTCTTATAATATCTGCGACCATACTTTCAGTGTTGGCAGCATTAAGAGCAGACACCATTGGGACTGATATCAACACATATGTTCTTAGGTTTTTTAATGGTGCAAGAAGTTATGATAGTTTTATCAAGTATTTATCCTTTTATCCTCTCGATTATGTTGAACCTGGGTATAAGTTCATTAATTTTATCATATCCAGGTTTACCGACGATATTCGAATACTGCATTTTGCAATAGCGTTTTTTGATATTTCCTTTATATTTGCATACCTATGGGAAAATCGAAAGAAAATGTCTATTTCCATGGGATTACTTGTCTTCATGCTTATGCTTTATAACATTGGATTTAACGCTGTAAGACAGACAATGGCTGTATGTGTGTGCTTGTATTCATTCAATGCTGCAAGAGATAAGAGACTGAAGAAATTTATCATCCTCATAATACTTGCTTTCCTGTTTCATAGAAGCTCGTTGTTGATGATTATCTCATATCCGTTGGTATGGGTATTTAATAAAAAAACAATAAGGGAAAAGAATAAATTGATTGCAGTAATTACAGCAGTAGCTATTGCATTACTGTTGTTTGTAAATCCGATTGTTTCGCTGTTAATCAGGATCGGCGTGTTTCCAGTAAAGTTTTCTCATTACATCGGAAAAGGTTTTTCATTGTCGAGGATGAGCGCATTTATATTTTTGATACCAATTTTCTTTATCTTTAAAATGTATGAAAAGAAATTCTATAAGAATGATTCATTTAATGCGGTGCTATTCTTGTATGTGATACTCTGGCCAATTGTAGCTCAGTTAGATAGTGTGTCAGATCAGTTTGGACGTATGGCATATTACTTTATGGTTGCAAATATAGGAATGTATGCTCAACTACCGGCATTGC
>CACYEJ010000473.1 GCA_902773395.1 uncultured Ruminococcus sp. | reverse complement strand
ATCAACCATCGGTGATGATATAAGAAACGAAAATGTCACTCCGAGAGGAAGTCCGGCACTTGTAAAATAGTGATAGGTAATCATTTGATACAATCTCTTGATTTTCCCCCACTCCACACCGTGCATGCGACTTTCACCGCACACGGCGTTCCATCGACATCTTTTTCATTCATTCTATATCAATCTACCATTTGGAAAATATATTTTTGTTTTATATGGCTTTTAGTTCCAATTTCTCTCTTAGCTTGTTTATCAGATCTAAACCCTTTTTGTCAAGCTTGCATATTTCTTTGTACTGTAGGATTGTACATGGTTGAGTTGCATGGATTAATCTATGTACTTCTTCCAGCACTAAAATAAGATTGCAATAACTACCATCACCACCTTTGCTTCTGGGAATTATATGATGACAATGAATTTCCTCTGTTGTTTTGAATTCTTTTCCACTTACTGCACATTTTCCCCATTGAGCCAAAAATAAGGAGATACGATTATCCATATATTCCACGCTTCTGTATTTCAAGGGGCTGCGCATTAGCTTTAGCAACAATGTTGTATTTATCCTTAGGTTGTCGTGTATTGCTCTACGTCCTTCCACCGTATAGCTGTTAATTTTTCTACTTATCGGTCTTGCCGTTTTATACTGTGTGTAACCAATCGGATATATCGGTTCATCTGTTCCTGCTACATAACGCAGCTGTGCAGTTTTTCCGTACCGTGATCTTTCCACAGTTGTAAGCTGCCTTCCCTTTTTGACTAACCTTGTTCTTCGCTGCTCTTTGAGCCTATTTGTGAAAATTGTCATCACTGACCGTGCAAGAATTCCGCAATCCTGACTTATTCCCGTTGCAATGCAGTAGTAATTCTGCATACCCATTACAATACTGTTATAGAGCGATATTTCTCTATATTCATTTCTATCTTTTCTTGGACTTGCAACGTTTTTTGCCTGTTCAATTAAAGCTTGTTTCTTACGATTGAGCTGTTTGTCGCTAATATGAGATTCCACGCTTAGTTTTTTACCTCTTTGACGCAGTTTTATCTTAAATCCTAAAAATTCGGAATACCTATGCTTTACGTTTACAATTCTTGTTTTCTCCAGAGATACTTCGAGCTTAAGCCGTTCAGACAGCCATTTTGTAACTGCTATCATTGTCTTTTGTGCGTCAGCCTTATTTCTACATAGAATTCTAAAATCGTCTGCATATCGTATAATATACATCTCTTTTAATCTTGTGCTTTTCATAGCCCGATATCCGTTGCCCTTGTTTTTTGAACCGTCCTTGTTGTCAAATATGCTGTATTTATATGCTATCGGATTCTCTTCCCACTGGCTTTCTATCCAATGGTCAAGCTCGTTTAGTACAACATTCGCCAACAATGGTGATATTATCCCTCCTTGCGGTGTCCCCTTGTCGGGTTGAATTATTGAGCCGTCGGGCATTTTTATTGGGGCTTTTAATATACTTTTCAGTTTGCTTATCAGCACAGTATCCCTTATTCCCATTGACCAGATTTGCTTTATTAGCTTGCTATGGTTCACATTATCAAAGAATCCTTTTATATCGAACTCTATTACGTAATTCAAGTGGCTAATATTGAGTTTCATATAAATTGCCGCTATAGCATTTTCGACCGATCTATTTGGTCGAAAGCCATAACTGTTATGACTAAATTTTGCTTCGCATATTGGCTCCATAACTTGCTTAATGCACTGCTGCACTAATCTATCCCATATACATGGAATTCCAAGCGGTCTGGTTTTTGTTGGATCATAAGATTTTGGAATATCTTTTCGTCGCACAGGTTTTGGTCTGTAGCCATGTTTACTTCCTGTTAATATGTACCTGACTTTATTAACGACTTCATTGTCCGTTAGTTTGCCAATGTCATCTATTGTCAGTTTATCTGTCCCTGCTGTTTTGCTTCCTTTATTGGCTTTTATATTTCTGTATGCAAGTAATATGTTTTCTCTCATTAGAATTATTTCCATAAGATTTGTAAAGATTTCACCGTTTTTACTTCCTTCATACAGCTTATCAAAGATTTCTATCATTCCATAATATTCGGCATGTCGCAGGTTATCAACACAAAGTGATTTT
>CACYEJ010000472.1 GCA_902773395.1 uncultured Ruminococcus sp. | reverse complement strand
CCCATAGTACAATACCTCCATCTATTGATATTTCTATTGTATCATGAAACGAATATAAAGTCCAGTTATTTAAAAAATATTATACTATATATGAATCACTACATCTTTGCCGAAGAAGATTGACAAGGGTATAATACTGTGATAATATAGAGGTAGTAAAATTGATTATTCGATATAAAAGGAGGATCTTTCAAATGAAAAGAAAGAAAACTGCAAAAGCTGTACTTGCTGCGCTTGTGTCGGTGTGCATGATGATGACAATGCTCGGCGGATGTACCGGAGATGACAATTCCGGCAGTGAACCGGCAGAAGCAGAGTCTGCTGTCGGAAGACAGGATGGCGAACGCTTTGAAGACGTCATTATACTTGAGGGTATGGAGGAAACAGTCAGGTACGAACACGTCAGAAATGAAACGATCGGATTTGAGCTGGATTTCGACTATGAGTCGCTTGAACGGAAGAGTAAAAAGGATTATGAACAATTCGTTTCTCTCTACGATGACCCAAAAAAACCTGAGAACTATCTTGAAGTGACATTCCGATCAAAGGACGTCAAAGCTGTCACAGAAGAAATCAAAGCGAATCTTAAGAAAAAATACGGAAATATTACAACAGAAGAACAGTATATGCTTGACAGTGCCGGTTCATGCGTACAGATCAGCGCACGACAAGCCAAAAAGAACAAGGCAGTTAAAGACTCAATGCAAACAGTTTATATTATTCCCGCATCCAAGGGCTGTCTTATTGCTACAGCGCATTACACCATAGAGAGCGCGGAAGGCTTCGGTGCGAGATTTGACTCTATCGTCAATACTATCTCTGTCCTTGGCAAGTAGACATTATATACTTATATGATACAAAAACACACGACAGAAATACAGTCAGAATGACTTGGTGATCTGCCGTGTGTTTTTTCTCTCTACGCTGTATCAAAGTACGTCAAATGTAATTTGCAGTCGCAAATTATGTGAGCATCAAATAACTTGTGTACTATTACCCCGTTATGTAATTGGAATTAATAATAGTATTCTTCTATCACAAATGAATAGGTTTGAAAATCCATATACCAAAGATCGAGATGCATATTGTTTTCGTTAAATTGATAATTGCAAAAGATATCGCCATCTGTATAGAAAGCAGTATCATCATATGTCAGGTCGTACAATTTTTTCTCATGGTCGCCATCATCCCAGTAAAGATTGCATTCCATGGATGCTGTGTTATCAGAATAGACATAAAGCGTTATGCTGTTTTTTCTTTTGAAATCATCGCTTTCAAAAGAACCTCGCCCCGTTGAGAAGGAATAACAGCGATATTCTCCTGGAGTGATCAACAAATTCTCTGTCATATCTTCATCATCGTACTCAGCGTATTCTCCACTATAATACTCACTGTCCAGATCTGAAGCGGACTCATTCTTACTTGCGTTAATGATTATCAAGGCAACAACCGCAATCACAACACATACAACTGCGCATATAGCAATAATAGAGTTTTTTGAATTTTTACTATAATCAATATTTATGAAAAAACGGTCGCTGCTATTTGAGATATTATAATCTGAATTTTTAATTGTTGCAATATTCTTGTTATAAGCCGGTAATTGATTGTTAATGCCATTTGCTACTTGATCCGGGCTATCTGAGATGGAGCCGTCCTTGTTCAGCAAAGGAGTATTGATTACACTCTTAACCGCTTTTGCCAAGGCTGCCGTAACTCCCAACAAAGCCTTTTCCTCTTTAGAGAGTTTATTGTAATTTACTCTCATTAATCCAAAAAGACCCATTTTCTTTTTCGTAACAGCATCAAGTAAGACGACACATTGAGAAAACAATCTATTAAGCTCTTTTAACAGATTATTAAACATATCAGCTTTCTCGGTAATTCCGTTACAAAGCGTTTCGGCTGTTTTCATTTTTTCAACGGCTCTCTTCGCTTTGTGATACATTACCCCTGCTTTTTCAAGGTTTTCTTCTGCCTTCATACCTGAGCTTATTCCGGTAAAAAGCAGAACCGGAGCTGCGATTGCACCCAAAGGAGTAATTGCAGCGCTGAATGACAATGCTGAAGTAGCTAATCCGGTAGCAGCGCCGATATTTCCCGCAACAAATGCGGCACCTGCAGAAGACAAAGCACCTGTTACAACAGGCATCGCTCCGCTTGTCGCTAAAGCAATAACAGTACCTGTTGCGGCTCCGGCAGCACTGCTTGAAATCATTGACTTATGAATATTAGTCATTTGCTTGATTTCCAGTACATCCTGCTCGCTTAATGTGAAGTTACTAATCTCATCCATCCCAGGCGAGTCCTGAACTTCAATTGCTTTCACTCTTGAAAAAACAGTTATAAACTGTTTCATTGATGTTTCCATCACATTTTTCTTAGAGTTCCCTAATCTTAGCAAAGCTTTTTCTGTAGTTTTCTGAGCTGCTTCAAGGGCGCTTTTTTCTTCATTATACATATCCTGCGCTCTTTCAAACGTTTTTTTGGCTTGTTCGTTTGTTTCCTTTGCGCTTAAGTGTGCGCCTACACCAACTGCGGCTGCACCAATTCCGAGTAAAGTAGTAATTATTGGCATATTGTCCTCCTATAAAATAAAAGTCGATAAGTCGTCGTTCATAAAATCGTCAAATTCTTCCATGGAGTTAAAATCCACTTGTCCGCCTAATTTTCTTGTTATCTGATTGGCGCCTGCAATGACACCGTCAGCGTTTCCGGTTTCAAAGGAAATATGTATCGTATTGAGGGCTTCATCAAAGCAACTGCGATAATCATAAAAATATGCTTTCAGGTATGTCTCTAATTCCTCTCTGAACTCACGGGTTTTTCTTTCCGCTATTTCACATTCCCTGATAATTCTTAAACGTTCTTGATGCTTTATCTCTTTGCTTTCAAGTTTCGCAATAAGTTGATTATAATAATTTCCTGTAACTGTCGCACCAACCAATGCGCCAACTGCGGCACCAACAATGGGAATCGGAATCAATGCCTGACCAACCGCCATTGAGTAACCGGTTGTTGCTAAACTCAATCCCTTGCCGCCTAATTCAATCAAGCATTCTTGTGTGGTAATTTCGCCGTTGCCATATCGCATTAATGTGTTGCCTGTAACCATTACGGCTGTAATTATCTTGCCCGGAACATTTGATTCGGACAACGCTCGGATAAATTCCGAGGATGAATTGGAAAGCGTATGTGAAAGGGTTGTCAGTCCTCCGCCCATTATATAACCTGTT